>CACZTC010000001.1 GCA_902784015.1 uncultured Erysipelotrichaceae bacterium
ATAAAAACTAACTAACTAACAATAACAACACTTAAGGCACTAAATATACATTCTAAGGATAGCTGATAAGCTATCCTTTAACATTCATAATCTCTTAAAGGTAGGTATTATGAATAATCGTAGGGTGATTCATAAAAACCTTTGAAAAATTGTTTGGTAACCCTTTTAAAATAGACTTAATGTAGTTACTTTTCTATAGAAGGGTATCGATAATGAAGTTAAGTGATTGACATACTGTAATAAATAAATATAATTTTTTCATGAGTCATATTAAGGAGTTAATAATTACCCAGTATGATTATCTTACAGATTTAGAAGAAAAAGCTTTTTATAGAGATTTTATTAAAGATGATAATTCACTTGAATATCAAGAAGTTGAGACTGATGCTAAAGTCTTAATAAAAAAAATAAAAAATGGTATTCACATTTATCGAATATGTGATACCATAACAGACATCGAGCTCATACTAAATGAGGAAGGTGAAGCTAAATTGTCTTCAGAATATGGGGAAATGGTATTTAATACAAAATTAATAAAGCTAATTGAAGAAAATAATAAAGTGATAGTTGAATATCAATTATTAAATAATGATATTATCGCTCACAAAAAATATATTTGGAAAATAAAAGAAATCTGAATGAGATCTAGTTTAAGAAAAAACAATTATTTCATTCACAATTAGAAGGATGAGGAGATTCACACAACACATGACAAACAATTTATCAATGACAGATGTTGCAGTAAACTGTCTACTAAAAAGAAAAAGAGAAGTTGAATTTGGTAAGCTATGGGCAGAAGTAGTTAAAAGCATGAAGATACCAGAAGAGAATCAAAAAAAGAAAAAGAGTCAATTCTATTCAGAACTCATGCTAGACAATCGTTTTGCTTCATTAGAAAACAATAAATGGGATTTAAGAAATAGAAGAAAGTTCGATGAAGTATATATTGATACTAGTGACATCGAACTTGATGATGAAGATGATATTATTGAGCCAAATGATGAAAGTGGTTTAGATTTACCAAGTGGCGAAGATGCATATTAAGGAGTAGTAATACTCCTTTTTAGTTTGTAGATGGTTCATCAACAACTATTTCAACTTTATATGCAGGAGAAATAGAGTTTACTAATGGTTGATATACTTCATATGCAGTTAATTTCGCAAATCTAGCAGCTGTTTCAAAACATTCTTTATCATTTAATCTTTCTGTTAGTTTTTCAACCGCTTCCGTTTCAAATTTTTGTGTTTGCTCGGGAGTTAATTTAATCTCACCAAAAGCTAGCCATCCTTTTTCGGTATCGCCAATCTTTGTTTTATCAGGTTCAAATTTAACACTATGTAAAGTAGGATATGGAACATGGATGGTAATGGTGTAGTTTTCTTCGTCAAATTCAATATCGCTCTTTTTAATCTTTGTTAAATCGATGGTATATTCACCAACACCATAAATAGTCTCATTTAAGACCTTTGTAAAAATACTAAGATTAAATAATCCGGTATCAGTAATAGTAGATGCAACAGATACTTCTTGTTCATCAACGATTAATAATTGTTGACGCGTAGCGTGTCCTAAGATAACATCTTCAAAATCAACAGCGGTAAAACCAAAGATACCATTATTTTCTAAAGTAACATCATATTCTTCGATATCATTTACTTCTGGATTCTTAGGCTTGATTTGTTGGTAACCAAAATATAAGGCTACAACTAAAGCTATTTTAAATAGCCAATCAAGAGCTGTTTTTATCCATTCACTTTTTCTTACACTTTTTTTAACAGCTTTAGAAACAGCGTTTTCAATCATTTTTTCTAATTCTTGTTGATTATTTATTTCAGACATTTCATATCCTCCTAATCTACATTATTATTATAATTCTTTTATATAGTTATATAGAGGTATATGTTTAGCCTTTTTTCGTATATACTTGAAAGGTAGATTTAAAGGGGGAATATGCGTAATTGGCATTCTTTATTTAGTTTATTAAAATTACCTATCCAATTAGTCTTTATTGGCTTTGTTTTTATAGGTTTTTCAAATATTATTACTAATCCTCTTTTTGGCTTGCATACAATTCTGGAAGCAGAAATGATTATAGCTATAGCTGAATTAATAGGACGTATTGGTCAATTCTTAGTTGTTAATTTCCCAATTCTATTCTTAATTCGTCTTACTACTAGAAGGGGTGGTAATGCAGCATCTATTGCTTCAGCAATATGTGGTTATATTAGTTTTTTAGTAGCTACTATATTTTTTGCGCGTCGCGATTTACCTAGTAATGTTTATAGTAGTATTCTAGGCTTAAATGTATCTAATTCAACTATATCTTCTTTAGCTAATACAACTAGTTATCCTTTGCAAACAGGATTATTAGGTATCACCTTAGTAGCGATAGTTACATTATGGGCTTTCAATAGTTCTAAAAGCAGAAATGAATATAGTATCTTCCCAACTATTTCTAAAGAAATCGCATGTTTTATAAAAACAATATTAATAAGTGTATTTTTAGGTATTGCGGTATCTTTTGTTTGGCCATATTTTATTGCCTTTACCCAAAGAATAATACATTTTATTGAAGTAGATGTATCTAATCCGGTTAATCTAGGTTTATATGGAATGAGTGATAGATTATTTAATATTTTTAATCTAGGTTCTTTAATTAGACAACCATTTTGGTACAGCAATAGTGGTGGATCATGGATTACCATTAGTGGTATCTCTGTATCAGGAGATGTAAATGTTTGGACATCACAATTAATGGCGAATTCTATTAGCGGTATGACAGGGCACTTCATAACCCCTTATTACATCTTAAATATGTTTGCGATACCAGGAATGATATGGGCGATGTATTCGGTTTATAGCGATAAAGAAGAAAGAAGAAAGATAAGACTATTTTGTATCTTTGCGACTTTAGTATCAATATTTACAGGTACCTTATTACCAATTGAATTAATGTTATTATTCTTAGCTCCAACTTTATTCTTTATGCATATATTAATGACAGGTTTATTCTTTATTATTTGTCAGGCATTACATATATATCTAGGATATTTTACTAATAGTTCTTATATTATTACCGCATTGCCAGGAACATTATTAGAATATATTAGTTATTTGCGGTATCCTTCGCTATTTTCTTCTTTAATTAGCATAGCTATATTTGGTATTATTGCTTTTATTCTTTATTATTTTATGACCAAGATCTATTTTAATCGTCTTGCGTTAGATATGTTTAAAACAGGCTCAAAAGAGACTTTAATAAAGTCAGTCATAAAGGCTTCAGGCGGGATTGAAAATATCAAAAGTGTAGAAGCTACGATTGCGGATTTATCATTAGTTGTACATGATTCTAGTAAATTTGATGCTTCTAGGATAAAAAGATTAGGTACGATTAAAATATTTGAGAATAAAGCAGGCTATTTAGTGAGCTTAGGATCTAGCGCAAAGATGGTCAAAGATGGCATAGAAAAGGAAATGAGGGCTACAATTAGAGAAGCCTAAAATATAGAGTGATTTTGGTTATATGCGAAAACCTTTATGGTATAATCGTTATGAAAAAAAGGTGAAATATGAGAAGACGTGGTGGCAATGATTTTATTTGGATTATCTTTTTAATTCTTCTTTTTTCTGGAGGGATCGGAGCTATTTTTCCATTACTTTTAATAGTAGGTGTGATAATGGCTATCACATTTGCGGCGGTATCCTCTAGTAAGAATAGAGATGCAATAAGAGAAGAAAGTTATCGAAGAACACAAGCAGGACAATATTATCGTGCTAATCGCCAAGCTAAATATTCAGCAGCGCAGATGGCTAAAATAAATGTTTATTTAAGAAGTTGGTTTAAGACAAGAAAGTCTTTACCACTTGGTTCTAGCTTTGATTTAAGAATTCATGGGCAAAGATATGCTTCATTAGCTAGTCTAGATGTTTATCGCGATAATCAATTAATATGTTCACTCAATGACTTTGGTAGAAAATATCCTGATTCATATGATGGTATTCTTAGTGAATTAGTAAAAATGGCAGAAAATGGTAAAGCTGAAGATGTTATTGATGTGGATGTAACAGAAACTAAAAAAGAAGAGACACCAGCAAAAAAAGGTGCCCAAACTTTCATGGATGAAATTGCTTCTTTAAATAATAATATTCCCGATGAGAATATTACTAACGGTTTACATGAAACATATGCTTTATTAAAACAAATCCAAAATCTTGAACAAAGATTCCCAAAATCAAAAGATAAACTTACTAAACTATATGATTATTATTTGCCAATCTTAGTGCGTATTTTACGTCAATATGACAATCTTCAAGCTGCCCAAACAGATCCTTCATATCTTGAAACAAAAGAAAAGTTAAATCGTACTATCGATTTGATTAATGATGCAATGAAGACAATCATATCTAGTTTGACAGATCAAGACTTCATTAATTTATCTGCAGATATTTCTACCCTTGAAGCTGTTTTACAAAAAGATGGTCTCACTAATGATGGACGTATGGAGAAAACTAGCGGAGGTCAAGATAATGGCTGATAGAAGAAAAAAAAGCGAAGAAAAAGAAAAATTGATGGAAGAAGTTCTATATAAGAATAGAACTTATGATTCTAATGAAGCTAGTGAAGAAATAGAATTAGTAATAAATGAAAAAGAAAGAGAATTAAAAGAAGCTAAAAATCATACGACAGAAGCGTATGATACTTTAAAGTCTGCTGATTTAGCGATGGATGAATTAAATCGCATTCTTAAAAAACAACAAAAAGAATTAGAATCTTTAAGTAATGAAATGAAAAAGACTAATAATATCGATCCTAGTCTAATGGATATGGAAAGATTAGAAGCTGATCTTAGAAAAGATTATGGTAGTGATTTTAGTTTAGAAGAAGAGATAAAAGAAGAAAAAAAGATAATTGATACTGAAAGTATTTTTGATGATATTTATAATACAATCACATCTAAGATCATGGGTCAAAAAGATGCACTCAAACAAATGGTGATAGCTTTTAGAAGACCTTATGTTATGGGTGAAGAAGAAGGTAAGGCTAAGAATGTTATCTTGGTATGTGGTCCTAATGGTTCAGGCAGACATGAAGCAATTACCCAAATGGCACATTCATTAAATGAAAAAGGTGTCTTTAAAAGTCCTGATGTATATACCATTGATATGAGTCGCTATAATAGTGGCTCTCAAGAACAAATCTTCCTCCAAGACTTATATGAAGCTTTAGAGGGTGAAGGATCAGTAATTTGTTTTGAACATTTTGAAACAGGCTTCCCATCATTTTTAAGAATGATTGATTCATTAGCTACTACAGGTTCTGTAGTATTAAATAAAAGATATGTTTTAACTAAAGGCGTTCTTGTTGAAAATCAAACAGGCTTAGTTAAAGATGCAGTAGATTCTTTATCAGCTAAAGGTAAATATTTAATCTTTATTACAAGTCAAAAAGCATCTAAGGTACAAGATGCCTTTGGTGCTGATTTTATGTATCATGTTTTAGATACAGTAACTTTAAAAGCACTAGATGAAGAAAGCGTTAAAGCTATTATTAAAAATCAAGCAACAGCTTTAGAAGAAAAAGCTAGAGATAATTTAAAAATAAATATTAATGTAAGTGATGAAATACAAAAATGGATTGAAAGCCATTATGATAAGACCCAAGGGGCAGATGGTATCACAAGCATGTATTATGATTTCTATGTATCTTTGAGCCATGCTGTATTAGGTGAAGATATTGAAGATGATGGTGCTATCTTAGAAATTAAAAATGATATACCTACTTTGGTTGTAAAGGAAACAGAATATACATTACCAAGATCTAAGAATAGTGAAGAAGAAATAGCTAGTGTCAATGAAGAATTAGATGAGATTGTTGGCTTAGAGATGGTTAAGAGCTATATTAGATCACTACAATCACATATCTCTATGCAACAAAAACGTCGCGAGCAGGGTATGAAAACAGCTGAGATATCTAAACATATGATTTTCACTGGTAATCCTTGTACAGGTAAAACAACAATCGCTAGATTAATATCACGCTATATGAAAGCTATTGGTGCTTTATCGCAAGGTCAATTAGTTGAAGTTACAAGAGCTGATTTAGTTGCACAATATGTAGGTCAAACAGCTCCGTTAACGATGTCAGTAATAAAATCAGCTTTAGGTGGTGTACTTTTTATTGATGAAGCTTATTCTTTATATCGTGGTAAAGATGATTCCTTTGGTTTAGAATGTATCGATACATTAGTTAAAGCTATGGAAGATAATAGAGAAGATTTAATTGTGATATTAGCAGGATATAAGAAAGAAATGGCAGGTTTCTTAGAATCAAATTCTGGTTTAAAATCACGCTTCCCTAATTATATTGATTTCCCAGATTATACTGGTGAAGAATTAAGAAAGATTGCTTGCTTGCAGGCTAAAGGAAAAGGCTATGAGATTGATGAGAGTGTATATGAAGAGCTAGAAGCTTATTTCAATGAAGTACAATCTATCAATGCGATGGAAGCAGGTAATGGTCGTTTGGCTAGAAATTTAGTTGAGGATGCAATTCTTAAACAATCTGAAAGAATAGTCGGTAAAGATGATGCACATATGTCATTATTGATTAAAGAAGATTTCGATTTCACTATTAAAGTTCAGCCTCCAAAACAAAAAGAAGAGACAACATTAGAAGACTTATTAAAGCTAGCTAATAAATAAATCTTAAATATTCTTACAGGAGCACGTCGTTCGATGTGCTTTTGTTGTATAATCATAGCGTATATGTTTAAAAAGACTATAAAACTTCTCGTACTAATTGTTTTATTAGTAACGTCTATAACTATCAGAATAAATGCGGAGGGATCTTCCTTGAAGATTCTTTTTACCACTAATATTTTTGATAATGTTGATGCATATAAAGAGATGACTAAAGATGGCTTAGTTACTTATGGTGGCTATAGTCGCTTAAAAACAGTTATTGATGAAAAAAGAGATGATAATACATTACTACTAGATACTGGTAATTTTTCCATGGGTACTATCTATAGTGTTATCAATACTAAAAAAGCACCTGATTTAGCTTTAATGAATACTTTAGGCTATGATGCAATTCTATTAGGTGATCAAGAAGTATCTAGAGGAGATGAAGAATTATCTACAATGTTAAGTATCCTTGAAGCCAATCCACCTTTATTAAAAGGAAATATGAATTATAGCGATGATGGTACGCATAATGTAAATGAATATTATATATATGAAAAAGGTGGCCGCAAGGTTGCAATATTTGGTATTGTTTCAACTGCAAATCTAGATGATTCAACAAAAGCATATTTTTCTAGCGAAGAAGAAACAACTCAGCGCTATCTAACAAAAATAAAAAATGAAAGAGCTGATTTCATTATTTGTTTATATTGTGGTAATGCTTCTGGTGCTACTAATATCGCTAATAATAATCATGATATTGATTTAATTATTTGTGCTGATATGGAAAATGAAACAGAAATTAGTGCTAGTGGTGTTAAGATAATAGGCTGCTCTAATAAAGGAAAAGAATTAGGCATTGTTGAAATTGATACAAATGGCAAAGTGAATGCTTCTACTGTTTTAATTGATGAAAGCATTGAAGCTAATGAAGAAATAACCAATCAAATTAAAACCTACCAAAAAGATGTTCAACAAACCGTCCTAACTAGATATGGTTTATCTTTCCAAAATGTTTTTGCGCAAAATAAATATAATTTGTCAAAACCAAATATGGAAAAAGAGAATTTTGCGCTAGCTGATTTAATAACTGATGCATATCGTAATGCATATGTATATAGAGATGATGATAAAGTTAAAACTACTATCTCTATTACTGATGGAGATAGTATTAAAAATGGTTTATATAGTGGTGGTGTTTCAATAAATGAAATATTCTCTTTGGTATCAAGCGAAAAAGGCGAAGATGATTTACCAGGCTTAAGTTTAATTAGAGTATATTTATCAGGAAGTGATTTAAGAAATATTTGTGAATTAGATGCATCTAAATTAAAAGATATTGAGGATAAACGTCTTTTCTTTGGGGGCATGAAATATGACTACAATAATAATCGACCATTATGGAATAAGGTTGAAGAAGTATATGTTTCAGCTACCAAAGATTATTTCATTCCAATTAGCGATGATGTCATATATCCAGTTGTCATGAATACAAAGATATATGAAAAATTAGGTAAGGAATTAGCGGGCTGTGAAGAACATTATAAATGGAGTCCAAAGGGCATCAAAAAAGAAGAGAATCCGGAATTAAGAACGATATTATTAAGAAATAATGATGGCACTTTAATAAAAGAATGGTCTAGTATAGCTGCCTATATCAAAAAAGGTGAAAGAGATAATAGTGGTAAATATATTATCAATAAGAATTATGCTTCTCCTATTATGAAAAAGAAGAATAATGATACCTTGAATCCTATTAATTTATTAAAGAATATTAAAAAAGAAGAAATAGTAAGTATTGGTAAAAAAGCTGGTTATGTGATTGGTGCTCTAATACTTCTAAAGATATTTATTTATATAATCAATCGCTTATTTAAAAAAGAAAAAACAGATAATTAAACAATCATGCTATACTTGGAAGTAGCTAAATATAAAGAAGGAAAGGAATAATTATGAGCGAAAACAACAACAATAATAATGAAACTAATGTACAAGCTCAAACACAAGCTGAGCCAGAAATTAAATTAATGTTATCTCCTGAAGAGCTAGAAGAAGAAAATGCTAAACAATTAGCTTTGCTAGCTAATGAGGAACAGGAAGAAGCTAAGAATGTCTTAGATCCAATCAACGAAAGTAGCTTAACTGAAGCTGAAAGAAAAACAGTAAATGATTTCTCGGAAAAGATTGATATTACTGAATCTAATACTGTTTTACAATATGGTTCAGCTGCGCAAAAGAAAGTTACAGATTTTTCTAATACAGCATTAGAAAATGTTAGAACTAAAGACCTAGGTGAAATTGGTGATTTATTAAGCAACTTAGTTGTTGAATTAAAAACTGATGAAAAAGATGAAAAAAAGGGTCTTTTGGGCATTTTTGGTAAAGGCAAAAGTAAAGTAGAATCTTTCAAAGCTAAATATGATAAAGCTGAGAATAATGTTGATAAGATTTCTAGTCTATTAGAAGACCATCAAATTACTTTATTAAAAGATATTGCTTTATTAGATGAGCTATATGAAAGAAATGGCCAAAACACAAAAGAATTATCAATGTATATTTTGGCAGGACGCAAAAAATTAAAGAGTGTTCGCGAAACAGAATTACCAAATTTAATAGCTAAAGCTAAAGCTTCTGGTTTACCAGAAGATGCTCAAGCAGCTAATGATCTTGAACAAGCTTGTGTAAGATTTGAAAAGAAACTATATGACTTAGAATTAACTAGACAAGTATCTATTCAAATGGGTCCTCAAATTAGACTAGTTCAAAATAATGACACCATGATGACAGAGAAGATTCAAAGTACTTTAGTTAATACTATTCCATTATGGAAAAACCAAATTGTCTTATCTTTAGGTATTGAACATTCTCGTGAAGCTATGGAAGCTGAACGTGAAGTAACTAATATGACTAATGAATTATTAGCTAAAAATGCAGAGACTCTTCACCAAGCTACTGTTGATGTAGCTAAGGAAAGCGAAAGAGGTATCGTAGATATTGAAACTCTTCAACATACTAATGAAGAATTAATTAATACTTTAGATGAAGTACTACAAATTCAAAAAGAAGGAAGAGAAAGAAGAGAAGCTGCTGAGCTTGAATTACGTCGTATTGAAAATCAATTAACTGATAAATTATTAGAAATAAATGATCGTCGTGATGTAACAAAATAGGGGTTGATAAAACAACTCCTTTTTTTAAAGTTTTAATAATATTAATTGTGGTAAACTATGTTTTGGATATGAAAAAAATAGTTATTTTAGTGGTGATGATGATTATATTTAGCGGCTGTAAAAATGATATTTCTCTGCCTAAAGAAAAAGATATTTTATTATTAGACTATTATTATAAAGTTGTAGGAATAGAAGAAGATAATCCATATTATGAAATTGTTTTATATTCTTTAGATGGCAATAATATCAAAATGGAAGTGATAGAAAACGAAAATCTAACTACTTATCATATTCCTAAAGAAGCATATCAAAAAGCTAAAGAGATAATTAAAAAATATAAAATGTCAAAGTGGAATGATATGGAGAATAGTATATGCATTGATGGCGTTAGTTATATTTGTAAATATTTAGAGAATGATAAATATATAAGAGTAACAAGCGAAGCGATGTCTGAAGATGGTTTAAAAGCTTTTGGTGAGCTAGAAATACTATTGAATGAATATATAGATGAAAAATATCGTAATGAATAATAATTAGGTATAATCAAAGAAATGAATAGAAGAAGATCAAAAAGTATTTTTAAAAAAGAAGTAAGAATAAATGTGATATTGTTGGCTTTTATTATGGCTTTATGTATGGCTATATCTTCTTTTTTAACATATAAAGCCATCACAAGAGAAAGTGAAATAGAAGCTTTAGAAGAAGAAATGGTTGAAGATGTTTTAGTAAATCATAATTATGATTTTAAGAATCTAGTATGGCGAGATTATTTTGTGAGCTATAGTGACGCTAATTATGATTCTGTTTTAGGTATTGATGTTTCTTATCATCAAGGAGAAATAGACTGGGCTAAAGTAAAGGAAGCAGGTGTCAAGTTTGCCTTCATAAGAGTAGGATATAGAGGTTATGAATATGGCATCATCAATAAAGATGTTATGTTTGATTATAATATTCAAAATGCCATCGCTAATGATATCAAAGTAGGGGTATATTTTTTCTCACAAGCTATATCTGTTGATGAAGCTAGAGATGAAGTAGATTTTGTATTAGAAAATATTAAAGATTACCAAATAGATTTACCAGTAGTTTTTGATATGGAAGAAGAAGGTCCAAGCGGAATAGGTAGAGTTAAAGTATTAATACCAGAAGAAAAAACTAAGATAGCAGTTACTTGGATGCATAGAATAAGAAACGCGGGCTATGAGCCTATGTATTATGGCAGTTCACAATTATTAGCTAGATATTTCGATCTAGAATATTTAACAGAATTCCCATTATGGGTAGCAGAATATGGTATTAAACCAAGATTTGATTATGAATTTAATATTTGGCAATATTCAGCTAGCGGGGAAATAGATGGTATAGAAAAGCTTGTCGATCTAGATATATTGTTTGTGCCTAAGGGCGAAACATTATGGGGTATAGATGCTCAGAATAAATAATTTAAATATAATTACAACTTTAGATTTAAGAGAATTAATAAAGGATTTTTCACTCACTGTTAACGAAGGTGATAAAGTAGCTTTGATTGGGGAGGAAGGCAATGGTAAATCCACAATTTTGAAATGGATATATAATCCTTCTTTAATTGAAAATTATACAGAAGTAAAAGGTGAATGTATTAAACATAAACATAAGCTAGGTTATTTGCCACAAGAATTAAATGAAGAAGATAAAAGTATTAGTGTATATGATTATTTATCAACAAGCGAAATATTTAAAGAAGATAATAAAAAAGAAATAAAT
>CACZTC010000002.1 GCA_902784015.1 uncultured Erysipelotrichaceae bacterium
ATATATGTTTGAGAAGAAATAATTAGATAAAATAATGTATATATGGGCAAAAAAGAAGTATTAGATTATTTATCTTATTCTGAAAAGAAAAAGACAAAATTAAGATTTAAATATACTAAACAAGTCAAAGCCTTTTTTGGTGGCCTTTTAGCTTTAACTATAGAAACATTATTACTATTAGTGATTGCCTTATTATTGATAATGTTTTTAATAACTAAAGGTTTATCACCAACAGCTCGCGATTTATTTGTGCGCTCAGTAAGAGAAACAAGCGCAATCGGTTTTTTAGCTAATATTTATTTAAGTGAAGAAGAAATAAAAGAAATAGAAACAGTCGAAAAAGAAATAGAATATGTGGAAACTGATACATCTTTAATAAATGTTAATAAAGTAGAAGAAGAAAATAATGAAGAAATAAGTGATGAATGGGGCTTAAGAGATGATGACGGGGATGGCATTATTATTAAGTCAATTAAAGGTGAAGGATATTCGGGTTATTTGATGGTAGTAGAAGATCCTTCAAGAGTGAAATTAGGAGCGATACCTTCTTCCTTCGGGAAAAAAGGTTATACATTAGAAGAAATGATATTGGAATATGGCGCAGTAGCAGGTATTAATGCGGGTGGCTTTTTAGATCCTAATGGTACTGGAGATGGTAGTACACCTGATTCCTTGGTTGTGATAGATGGGAAGATATATTACAGGGAATATGGAATTGGTAATGGCTTTGTGGGCTTAGATGCAAATCATATTATGCATGTAGGAATGCTAAGTATTGAAGATATTAAAAATAGAAATATAGTTACAGGAGTATGTTTTGGCCCTGCTTTAGTAATAAATGGAGAACCGGTAGATCCTGCTTATTTACCAAGCGGAATTAATCCTCGAACCGCGATAGGGCAAAGAAGTGATGGGGCTATCTTGATGTTAGTAATTGATGGTAGACAAGCTACTAGTCTAGGAGCTAAATATCAAGATCTCGCAGATATTATGTATGAATATGGGGCTATTAATGCCTGTAATTTAGATGGTGGTTCATCATCTTTAATGTGGTTTGATGGTAAATATATTAATACATCAGCTTCAGTAGTAGGAATTAGAGATATGCCAACATCTTTTATCGTAATGCCAAAAGAATAAAATATGAAAAGACCTAGGAGATTAAAAAAGATAGTAAGAATAATGATAGATTACGCCATTATCTTCATGGCCTTACTTTTTGTATTCTTATTATTTTTTAATCGTTATCTTTATCAATATGAAGAGTCTCGTCCCTCAACTGCCATCAATAGATATATGGATAGCTTAGATGAGGATTATATAAAAAATGTTAGTGCTACTTTTATTAATAGTCTTGATGGTAATAAAGATAATAATTTTAAGATGTTATATGACTCACTTAAGCTACCTTTAAAATATGCATATAAAACTAAAGAATCAAATAAAAATAAAATAGTTTATGCAATTATGTCAGATAAACAAAATATTGGTGAAGTTGAATTCATTAAAGAAGATGATCCAAAATTTAGTTTTTCTAATTGGCAAATGAATAAAGAAGAATATGATTTCTCATATTTGATTAAAAAAGAAGAAATAACCATTCCTAATACATGGCATATTTATATGAATGATAAAGAAATAGATGAGAATTATATTACTCAAGATAATATTCATCTTAAAGAAATTGAAGATTTATATGGTGATGATAGATTTAATATAAGATATTTTAGAACTTATAATTTTGATAAATATGCAGATACAGAAATCATTATCAAAGATGAAAATGGTGAAATAAGAAATGAGATATTAAATGAAGAAGGATTAATAGATAATTGTTCAGAGGAAATAAAAAATAAACTCAAAGATTTGATTAATCAATTTTTACCACGTTATATTACATGTTTATCAAATAGTAATCATGATGCACCTACTAATTATAAAAATATTAAGCCTTATATTTTAGATGGTAGTGATATTGATATTAGATTATATGAAGCTATTGAAGGCCAATATTGGACTAATGGTTATGGTGATGATATAGAAAATTTAGTTATTGGTAGAATAACTGATTTAGATAATTCATATTATATGGTAGACATAAGTTTTAAACTTTATACGCATGGTAATGTAGGTGAATCTAGTTCAGATAATGATTTAAGATTGATTATTAAAGATGTAGGTTCATATTTAGTA
>CACZTC010000003.1 GCA_902784015.1 uncultured Erysipelotrichaceae bacterium
CTTTCTTGAGCTTTTTTTACTAATTCTTCTTTATTCATTTTCTTACGATAATATTATATTTCACTATAGCTTTTATATCATTAAAAAAACTAGGATATTCAATATTCCTAGTTCCATTAGCCTTTAAATACTTTTGATTCAATTTCACTTACTAATTTATTTAATTCTTGATATGTTTCAGAATCACTTCCCCCAATATATTTAGCTTCCCAAGTAAGTAATAAATTCTTTAATTCTTCTATCTCATATTCGCCTTTATTCGTTAAATATAAACAATGTTCTCTTTTATCTTTGGGATTTTTCTCTCTAGTTATATAATTCATATCTATCAATTTCGCAACCAACTTCGCAACACTGCTTTTGTCTAAATGTAGATATTTTGATACACCATCTTGCGAAATACCGGGATTATTAGAAATAACATAAACGATATTATATTGAATATTTGAAAGCTTTTCGTTAACCAAAAGAGATCTAACTTCATTCCATGCTTCTTTACTAATTCTAAGCATCCTTTGGGTTAAACTAATCATTTCATATATATGCATATCATCACCCCTATTTGAATAAATAAAAAGAATATTAAATTCATACTATCATAATATTCTTCATTGATTACAAAATTGTATACAAAATTCACATAAAATTCAGATAATTACTGTCTTTTGTCTACTAAATAGTATTCTTCCATCGCCATTTCGCTTTCAAATATCTTTTTAGCTTCTTCTTTTCCTACATAGCGGAAACTCCATGGATTATATGTAATATTTGTATATTCCTCTTTTCCTCTAGGATGTCTTTCAATATAACCATATTTATAACTATTTTCTTTTAACCATTCATATGTAACAGTATCTTCAAAACAATTTTGTAGTTCACAAACATGATTTGTGCCACCTAAATCAACTGATAAGCCTAATTGATGTTCAGTTCCTCCTGGAATTGAATCGCTCATTGCCAAACCTTCTATACCTACTTGATTTGCATAATATTGGTATAGATATTGTTGTTCACCATAAGCCCTATAACCACTTATTAAAAATAAATAAATACCATCATCACTTGAGGCAACAAACATCTCTTCTAAAGCATCACTAGCTTCTTGGCGTAGATATTGTGTGCCATATTGTTGAACATTAGGTATAACTAAATCAGCTGGTTCATAATCACTATCTATTAAATATTTAGGATTAACTATTTTTGTTAAACTATCATTAGTTGTGATATCAACTTTCTTTCTAGCTGCCTCGCTCGCAACTCCCTCTTTAACTTCTTTATCTTCATCTTTATCTTCTTCAGGCGTAGCGGTTGGGGATGGTGTTGGTGTTGGAGTAGGCGTTGGCGTAGGAGTTGGAGAAGGAGTAGCTTCCTCTTTAGGTCCACAATCGCTCTCAATTGAACAAGGCTCTTCGCTTGGTACTATAACCACTTCCTCTTCGCCCTTTTTATTCTTCGCAAAAGCAGTTTGAAGATTTTCTGTTCCCCCACTTAGCATTAAATATAAAAGACCTAAGATTAAGGCAATACTTAGTGTACAAACAATATATATCTTTGTTTTTATCGATTTAAGATTCATTTGTTTACCTCCTAAACTAATGGAATGAAGATATTTAATAATGCTTGAATTAGTTTAACTACGATATTAGTATTACTATTTTCCTCATATGTAACTTCATGAGCTTCTTTTAAAGCTGCTAAGAAGTTATCTCGAGCATTATATATCGATTTCGCTTTATATAGAAGCACACCATTCTCAAAATGTAAATAGTAACTTCGATAATCCATATTAACCGATCCTATAATAGCTAATTCATCATCCACGATAATATCTTTGGCATGATTGAAGCCTGGCGTATATTCATATATTTTTACACCAGCTTTTAATAGACTATGATAATTACCTCTTGTCATTAAGAATACTAATTTTTTATCCGCAATATGAGGCGTTAATATTCTAACATCTATTCCGCTTTTAGCAGCTAAGATTAAAGAGTTTTTTAAAGTTTCATTAGGGATTAAATATGGAGTATTAATATAAATATATTTTTTAGCATGTTTAATCATATTCATATGCATATTAAAAGCGACATCTTCCTCATCAGTTGGTGTATCTGAAAATGGTTGATAATAGCCTTCTGGATTAACTACATCACTTTTAATATTATATTTATTAAAATCTATTTCTTCTTTAGAGCCGCTTACATAACTATACATCCCCAAAAACATAACAGTCATTGGCCATACTGCATCCCCTTCAAGCTTGATAGCTGTATCTCGCCAATAACCAAATCTATTTAGTTTAGCTGCATATTCATCCGCCAAATTAATGCCACCTGTATAAGCTACTTTATTATCTATGACTACTATCTTACGATGCGAGCGATTATTCATTTGGATAATAAAAGCTGGTCTAATAGGATTAAAACGATAAGCAATAATACCTAATTTTCTTAATTTTTTATCATAGCGCCAAGGTAAAGTTATACTACCAAAATCATCATAGACAATATTGACTTCAACTCCCTCTTTGACTTTTTCTTCTAAAATATTTAAGACCTCTTTCCAAACTTCTCCTTCATCAATGATGAAGAATTCCATAAAGATATAATGTTCAGCCTTTTTTAATTCAATAATTAAATCTTTATACCATTCTTCGCCACTTTTAAAATATGTACTCTTAGTATTTTGATAAACAGGAAAGCCACATACTTCAGCTCCATATTTTAAAACATTAAAAGTATTATTATCTTCATCATTATGGTTTCTTACTATAATTCCATTATGATCTAATAAACCTTTCATCCCACTAGATACTTGTATAGTGCCATTTTGTAGCTTTTTAGGCATCTTACGGTTGGCTGATAAAAGATATAATGGCACGCCTACTAAAGGTAAACCTAATAAGAGAATTATCCATGCTATTTTATAGGAAGAATCACCTTCTCTATTTAATTCATAAATCACAAAAGTAATAGATATGATATTTACAACGGTAATAAAAGTATCATAGTAACGATAACGCGCAAGGAAAAGTATTAATGCCGTAATCTGTAAAGCAACTAATGGCACTATTATCATTAATCTTCCTGTAAATATCTTTAATAATCGCCTCATCTTAACCTATATATTCTTTTTATATATTCGCCTCTTTTATATAAATAATGATTTCTAGGAACCTCGCATTCCTCAATAAATACCCCACCCAATTTTTCAATTGTTACAATTGAGGCTGTATTGGAAGGAGAAGTAGTTATTATCAATTCATCCATATTATATTCCTTTTTTATTATATCTAATAAGATTAAACAAGCTTGATATGCATAACTGTGACCACGATATTTTTCATAAATGCGGTAGCCTATATTACCGGCATAATATAATTCTTCATTCATTCCAGCTCTATAGTCACAATATCCTATTTTAGTGTCATCACTTTGTAAAACAATATCATATTCAATTCCCAATACATTTTTATTGAAAAGTGATGGTTTATTAATCGCTCTACATTCTAAATATATATCTTTATTATCATCTCGATATATTCTTTCGCATATATAACTCATAAGAAATATTATAATTTATCTTTTATATTTTAGATAATATCCTATTATCTAAATAAAAAAACATATAATTGATGAATATATTCATTAATCATATGTATTTATTTTAATCAACCGTCTTTTCAATTATTTCACGATATACTTCTTGTTGTTGAAGTTTTAATTCTTCACTCATTTGATCATTAGGATCAGATATATCATTAGGATGATAGCCATCAACTAGTGAAGTATAATATCCTACTATTTCACCATTTTTAATACCTATTACATGTGGTACATATAAACCTTTTTCGCCATCACTACCAACATATAAAGTTTCACCAATTGCTTCATATAATTCATCAATATCTTCTGATGTAAATGGATAATTAGATGATTTAGCATCTACATAATAGGTTGTAAAATCATAATCTAATAAAACTTTATTTAATTCTGGCAAAGCGCGATTACACCAATCACAGGTGCTATAACCAAAATATATCAAAGCACTTCCACCACCATTAATAATATCTTTGACAGAATACATTGGTATTTCTACATAATCCGCAAGTTCACCGTCCATGAATTCATAGCCACTAAAATCTGCTGGGACATTTTCAACTTCCACTTTATTAGTGATAGTTTTTTTATGATCCTCTTTGGCTCCACATCCATATAAGAATAATAATAAAACTAATAGATATTTAAAAACTTTAGTCATCTATTTCTTTTACCTCTACTTCCTCATAATATTTATCTACTTTTTCTCTTGTCGCTAAGCTTTTAGAATAAGCAGTTGCGCATCCACAAGCTGCTCCAAATCTAAAACTATCTACTGCATCATGACTGCGAATATAATTCATAATAAAACCAGCCACAAATGAATCACCTACGCCTACTGAATTAACTATTTCATCATAGACAAATTTACATTTAAAGCATCCTTCTTTAGAAGCCATCATTGCCTTTTCGCTTTCATAAATGATAACTGCATGCTCTGCGCCATTTTGATAGAATTCTTTTGCGACTTTTGCGACATCTTTAGCGCTATCTAATTCACCATAAACATTCTCTAATTCTTCAACTGTTGTCTTTACTAAAAATGGTTTTAGTTTTATGACTTCCTTTAATAAATCAATATTAGTATCTACTATAACTTTTACGCCATTATCAATTAATTCTTTTAATAAACTAATAATATCTTCATTAAGATTTGGTTGGGTATTACCATTTAAGACAAAGAAATCTCCTTCATTTAAACGTAATACTTTAGCCTTTAGATTCTCCATACTCTCTTGCGTAATATAAGGGCCAACCGCATTAAGATCTATATTATCTTTACCTAAGCATTTAATATTGATACGTGTATTACCATCTATATAAGTAAAATTAGGTTGGATATTAGAATATTTAGTTAATAAAGAAATATAATAATCTTTCACAAAGCCACCCAAAAAACCAAAGGCTTTTGAAGGGACTCCTAGATTATTTAATACTACTGATACATTTATACCTTTGCCACCAGCTTCATAATATTCTAATGTTGAACGATTTGTTTTATCACTTTCTATTTCATCTTCAAATTCCAAATAATAATCTAAAGATGGATTCAATGTACATGTAGCTATCATTTTTCTTCTCCAACTAATTCAATTATCTTTAATATAACATCTCTTGCCATATCTAATTCATCAATTACACAATATTCATATGGACCATGAAAATTACCACTTCCAGTTCCTAAATTAGGACAAGGTAAGCCCATAAAGGATAATACTGCGCCATCAGTACCTCCCCTTACTGGTTCATTAACGATATCTAAACCTAAGCTTTCTAAAGCTTGGCGAGCTATCTTAACTGCTTCTGGATGCTCATTAAGAACTTCCTTCATATTGTGATAGCCTTCTTTTATTTCTACTTCTATCCTATCTACTTTTAATTCTTCATTAAGCCTTTTAGCTGCCTCTTTAATAATCTCTTCTTTTTCATGTAATTTATCAATATCATGATCACGAATAATATATTCAAGTTCAGCTTTTTCACAACTTCCTACCATATTATGTAGATGGATGAAACCCTCTCTTCCTTCTGTCTTTTCTGGTACCATATCTTCTGGCATTAAAGATATAAACTTATTAGCTATTAGACAAGCATTAACCATTTTATCTTTGGCGCTACCTGGATGAATTGAAAAACCTGTAATATTTATCTTTGCGCTACTTGCATTAAATGTTTCATCACTAAGTTCTCTTACCGTTTCCCCGTCCATCGTATACGCAAAATCAGCTCCAAATTTATCTATATCAAAATATTTAGCACCATTACCAATTTCCTCATCCGGAGTAAAACCTACTGAAATATTAGGATGCTTTATTTCTGGATGATTCATTAAATATTCTAAAGCTTCCATGATGCAAACAATTCCTGCTTTATCATCAGCCCCAAGAAGTGTATTTCCATCAGTTACAACTAATTTTTTACCTTTAAATTCTTTCATCCATGGATATTCATCCATTTTTATTGATAGCTTGTCATTTAATTGAATATCATTACCATCAAATTCATCAATGATTCTTGGTTTAACATCCTTACCCGAAAAATCAGGAGCAGTATCCATATGTGCGATGAAGCCTACTGTTTTAGTTTCATAATCTAAATTAGTTGGTAATTTAGCATATACATAACAATGCTCATCAACTTCAACATCATTCAAACCCAATTCTAATAATTCTTCTTTTAAAAGATTAGCTAAATCAAATTGTTTTTTGGAACTTGGTGTTTCATTTTCATTACTAGGATCAGATTGGGTATCTATCTGACAATATTTTATTAATCTTTCTACACTGCTCATTTCTTATTCCTCCATAACAAATTCTGAAAATGTACAATCGAATATCGAATTGATTGGGCTACATGAATATAAACCAATCATATATTTATCATCATCTTTAATTGGAAATTCTCTAAAATCTCTATATCTTTTACCATTAAAACTATATTGAATACGTATTATTGAATCTCTATGCCATAAGCGATAATATAGCGAATGTATATTACTAGCTATATCTCTAATACTTCTATCACCTAGATTATCATGATAAGTTATAGCTTGTATTCTTGTAATCTCACTATCATAATATTGTGTTCCAATAATAGCTATTCTTTCATCATTGCGATATAAAACTAAGCCACATTGATCAAATACATTATGATAATGATAATCTGTTTTTATGGAAAACATAAAATTATTAGATAATTCATATCTTATTTCTGCGCAAGGCCTATCACCCTTATCATGAATATCTGTAAAAGGCTCCGTTTCAAAAATTAGACTATTATCGCTTTGGATGAATAGCTTAGGTTTTTTTATCCACTTCCCTTTTTTGAAATTCACTTCTTTAGGCATGCTTAATATTGTATACTCATTAAAACTTTCTTAGCTTCATTTTCATCTATTAAATATTTAATAATCTCATAAGCAAATTCGATGGATGCTCCCATTCCCTTGCCTGTAATAATATTTCCATCTACGACTACTTTTTCTTTGGTATAGTCTCCTTCATAATCTCCTTCAAAGCCTGGATAACATGTATATCTTTTATCTTTTAATAGTCCAATTTTTCCTAAGATTGAAGGCGCTGCACAGATTGCGCATATGACTTTTCCTTTTTCGCTTTCCTTAACTAATCCATTTTTTAATGCAACATGCGCAAATAGATTATTTGTACCATTTAATCCTCCTGGTAAAAAATAAGCATCATAGCTTTCAAAGTCAATTTCTTCAAATAACTTATCCGCTTTAACTTCAACATCATGACTAGAAACAACTTCATATTGATTACTAATTGAAACAGTTTCTACTTCAATACCTGCTCTTTTTAATAAATCTAATGGGATTAAGGCTTCGCAGGTTTCAAAGCCATCCGCTAAAAATATTACTAGTTTTGACATAGAAAAATTATAGCACTTTCCAAATAAAAACCATCTAAAAAGGATAACTATTCGTTATCCTCATCTTCAACTTTGCCTAATTCACGCATATGTCTTCTACGGTCTAAAGCTGTTAAATATTTCTTTCTTATTCTAATATCGCTTGGTGTTATTTCTACTAACTCATCATCATTAATAAATTCAATCGCCGTTTCTAAGGTCATTTGACGAGGAGGAACTAGTTTCATAGCTTCATCATTACCAGTCGATCTAACCGCTGTCATCTTTTTATTCTTGATAGGATTAACAGCCATATCCATATTTTTACTAGATACACCAATAATCATTCCTTCATAGACTGGCGTTTGTGCATCAATAAATAATTGTCCTCTTTCTTGAATATTCCATAAAGCATAAGTCATAGCTGCCCCAGTTTCGGTAGAAATAAGGGCTCCATTTTCTCTTTGTGGTATATCACCTTTATATGGTTCATAATCCGCAAGTCTTTGAACTAATGTTCCTTCGCCATGTGTCATATTAATGAAATCACTTCTAAAGCCGATTAAGCCACGAGTAGGTACCATATAAGTTATTCTTGTATAAGTTCCTAAATCTTCCATATTCTGTAATAAACCTTTTCTCACATTCAAAGCGCTTATTACTGAACCTGAATATTCATTTGGTACATCTATTACAACTTCTTCCACTGGTTCGCATGTTACACCATCTTTTTTTCTTAAGATTACTTCTGGCCTAGATACTGCTATTTCATAACCTTCTCTACGCATTTGTTCAAGAAGAATAGTAAGATGTAATTCTCCTCTACCACTGACTTTAAATGTATCAGTACTATCAGTTTCTTCTACTTTAAGACCTACATTTACTTCTAATTCTTTATCTAATCTTTCTCTAATATTTCTTGATGTGACATATTTACCTACTTGCCCCGCAAAAGGTGAATCATTAACCATGAAATTCATTGACATAGTTGGTTCTTCAATACTAATCATTGGCATAGGATTATTGTTACCAACTGGACAAATAGTATCACCGATATTGATATCAGGAATGCCTGATATCATACATATTTCCCCACACTGTGCTTCACTAACAGCCACCCTACTTAAACCTTTATATACAAAGATTTGATTAGTTTTACCTTGGTGTGATGAACCATCCGCATTACATACTTCATATTGTGTAGCTTCTTTTAAGGTACCTTTATAAATTCTTCCTATCCCTAATCTACCAATATAATCATCATAAGCTAAAGCACTTATCTGCATTTGTACATCATCTTCCATAAGATTTGGATAAACTTGCGTATGTTCAATGATAGTTTCAAATAATGGAACAATATCTTCATTAGTATCATTCACTTCATAACGAATAACCCCTTCTCTAGCTACACCATATAGAATAGGGAAATCTAATTGATCATCAGTCGCATTTAATTCTAAGAATAGGTCATATACTTCATCAATTACTTCTGTAGCTCTTTCATCTTGTTTATCCATCTTATTGATTATTAGAATTGGACATAAACCACATTCTAAAGATTTCTGTAAGACGAATCTTGTTTGAGGCATAGGACCTTCTGAAGAATCAACCAAAAGAATAACAGTATCTACAGTTCTAATAATTCTTTCAACTTCACTAGAAAAATCAGCATGTCCAGGTGTATCAACAATATTGATTTTATAATCTTTATATGTGACTGAGCAGTTCTTCGAATAAATAGTAATGCCTCTTTCTCTTTCCAGATCATTTGAGTCCATAATACAATCTACTACTTTTTCATTGTCTTTAAAGACTTGACTCTGTTTAAGAAAAGCATCTACTAATGTAGATTTTCCTGCATCAACATGGGCTATAACTGCAATATTAATAATCTTTTGATAATCCATATATTCCACCTTTGAACTTGCCTATTATATACTCTAAAAGGACTAAAAAACAATAAAAAAGACTCACATTGACGAATACATTCTCACAATGTAAAATCTATTTACACGCGCTAGTGGTGGAATGGCAGACACGTACGCTTGAGGGGCGTATGAGGCAACTCGTGCAGGTTCAAGTCC
>CACZTC010000004.1 GCA_902784015.1 uncultured Erysipelotrichaceae bacterium
AATTAAGAGAGAAATGTATTAATTTAGGCTTTAAGAAGCATATTACGCCTCACAAATTAAGACATAGCTACGCAACACATATGTTAGTAAATGGCGCAGATTTGCGCTCTATTCAAGAAATGCTGGGACATTCTAATATATCAACTACTGAGATATATACACATGTCCAAAATAAACAACTATTTGATGCTTATAATAAATTCTTTCCAGATATCGATGATGATATAGAAACGGGTAAAAAGTAAATATGGAAAAAACAACGTCAAAAAAAAATACATTAGATCGTTATAATTCTGATGAAAAATATAGTAAATTATTTCTAGATTATCTTAATGAGTGGCAAAACTTTGGTGATAATGGAAAAGAGCCAAGTAGTGCAGATAATGATTTAAGATATTCTCTTAATCTGCAAGCAAAGCGTTTAGAAGAAAATGATTTAATTAAGAAGGTAGATATTTCAATCGAAGATGGTCCAACTGATTTATCAAAAGTTGAATCATTTATAAAAGTTAATAATCTACATATGATTAGTGGAAAATCTAAAACATCTTATCTAAAGAAAGATACTTCCAAAGTCATTGGTAATAAAAAAGAATATATAAACTTATATGAAACAATTATAAAAGCACCAAAGAATCAAGAATCTATCGCTAATATGGATTATAGTTGTCCAAGTTGTGGTGGTGTATCTAAAGTAGGTGAACTGATTGAAGGCTGTCCTTATTGTAAAACTAGATTTATTATGGATGAACTATATCCTAAAGTACATAATTCATACACAATAAAAGATGTACCTCACGGCAAAAATTTAACAATAGAATTACTAAAAACTATGATACCTACAGGTATTATATTTGCGATATTAACAGGAATAAAGAGGTATCCAGAATTAGCAAATACTGAAATATCTTTAATTGGTTATATATTTTGGATTATCTTTAGTGGCGTATTATTAGGTGTTATTTTAGGATATTTTTTATTTGCGATAAAAATGTTAGGTATATTATTCTATAATGCAGCTAAATCAATACCATTATTATTTGGCATAGCAGGGGGCAAAAAGAAGATAAATAAGATGTGCAAGCAGTATTTTCCTGATCTAAATTATGAATATTTTGAGGGAAAAGCAACATCATTACTTAAATGTATATTATTTTCAAAAGATGCTACAGATTTTATCCAATATAAGAATAATTCATTACCAGAAGAATATAAAAACATAGTTGATATTTCATATCTAGGCGGTATTGGAGTAGAAGAAATCAAAGAAAATGATATAAATATTGAAATAAAACTAAGAATATTCCTAGAGAATACTAGATATGATAATAAGAAAATATTTTTTACAAGAGATATTGCATATATGACTATGGTACATAATAAAAACAATGATATTAACAAAGAATTTACAATTTCTGCTGTTAAATGTCCAAATTGTGGTGGTAGCTTTAATGCATTAAGAGAAAAGAATTGTATATACTGTAATACGCCATATAAAGCTGAATTAGATGATTGGTTAGTAACTAATTTAGAACTTAAATAAATTAGCTAATCTTATAGCTTTTAGGGGAAATCTATAACATAGTTAAACAAGTATGTTTTGATATATAAATAAATCGTATAACATACATTATGCGAAGTAATATATATAAAAGAGCCATATACTACTTTTCTTTATATATACTTATTTCTTTACTTTTATATATTAAAAAGATAAATTCTTAAATAATAGAATTTATCTTTATTTTTTATTGATAAAAAAAGTAGAATTAATGATTTAACTCTACTTTTATCTTATTTACTTAACTAAGTCTTTTAGAGCTTTGCTTGCTTTGAATTTAGGAGATTTACTAGCAGCTATTTTTAACTTTTCACCAGTAGCAGGATTAATTCCTTCTCTAGCAGCTCTTTCTTTTACTTCAAATTTGCCAAATCCAGCAATATCAACTCTACCACCAGCTTTTAATGTATTAGCTACTGTATCAAATACTACGTCTAATGCATCACTTGCAGCTTTCTTAGATAAATCACATTTTTCAGCTAAAACTTCAGCTAAAGCTTTCTTATTTAGTACATCACTCATATTCTTACACCTCCATATATGATTAATACTACGACAATACTACTATAATTCATTTTTAGATTCAATATAATCACTAGCCAGTTCTGCTAGCTCATCTATAAGGCTTTCAACTTCAGATCTTGTTAATTTATTCACACCTGAAGCATTCTTATGGCCACCGCCATGATATTTATTTGCTAATTCATTTACTGCGACATGTTTAGACCTTAACGAACCTTTATAAGTACCATCAATTTCTGTAAATAAAGCCCAAATTTCAAAATCTTTGACATTTCCCATGACATCTACATGATCTCTAGCCACATTTGGGCTTATATTAAGCATTTTAAGCTCATTATCGTCTAAAACTATATATGCTAGTCCTTTATTGTTATATACGACTTTTGACCTCATTTTGGTCAAAAATTCATATGTTTTTAAAGAATTATCGAATAGTTCTCTATTTAATTCAGGAATATCTATATCAAAAGTAGCTAAATAATGAGCTGCATCTAAGGTATTTGCTTTAGTACTAGTCGTTTTAAATTGAATAGTATCAGTCAATATACCTTTATATAAGTATTCAGCAGTTGTCTTAGTCATATTCTTGTCTTTAAAATACCTAATAAAATCTGTGATAATTTCACAACTTGCAGCTGCTTCATCATCTACATATACTAAATCACCAAATGGTTCTAAATTAGGATGATGATCTATCTTAATGATATATTTACCTAAACTAAATCTTTTATCATCAATTCTTCTTGTATCAGATGTATCAGTGACAATAACTAAACTATTTTTAATTTCTTCATCAGTAACAATATCTAATTCTGGCCAATAACCTTGATCGCATTCTTCTGTTCCACAAAATAAAACTTTTTTGTTTGGATAATTATCTTTAATCCAATTACCCAAACCAAAACTAGAACCATGAGCATCACAA
The DNA here is from genome assembly GCA_902784015.1 of uncultured Erysipelotrichaceae bacterium. Taxonomy (GTDB): domain Bacteria; phylum Bacillota_I; class Bacilli_A; order Erysipelotrichales; family Erysipelotrichaceae; genus Bulleidia. Next base: position 3,009 of record CACZTC010000004.1, read on the forward strand.
TCTGGATGCTCATGGTGAAATAATGTTATTGAATCATATTCTTCAATTTTGCTTAAGATATCATCAAATATCATTAAATACCTAACAATCTAACAGTATCTCTAGCGATTACTAATTCTTCATTTGTTGGAATTACATATACAGCAATCTTTGAATCTGGTTTCGAAATTAAGCATTCTTTACCATGGATAGTTTTATTTAATTCATAGTCAATACTTAAGCCCATGCCCTCTTCAAGATGTTTTAAGATTCTTTCTCTTGTGTCGGCATCATTTTCACCTAAGCCAGCTGTAAATACCATTGCATCTACATGACCTAATTGCATATAGTAACCACCAACAACATTTACAACTCTATTTGTATATAAGTTAACAGTTAAAATTGCACGATCATTATTTTCATTAACTGCTGCTTGAATATCTCTAGCATCACTACTAATGCCAGAAACACCTAACATACCACTTCTCTTATTTAAGAATGTATCCATTTCATCTGGTGTACATTGTAATTTCTTCATCATATAGAAAACTACTGTAGGATCAATATCACCACTACGTGTTCCCATCATAATACCACCTAGAGGTGTTAAACCCATTGAAGTATTGATTACTTTACCATTTTCAATGGCAGAAATAGAAGCACCATTACCTAAATGACATGTAATCATATTTAAGCTTTCTACTGGTTTTTCCATAATTTCTGCTACACGTCTATTTACATACCAGTGGCTTGTACCATGAGCACCATATCTTCTAATTTTATATTGTGTATACCAATCATATGGTACTGGGAATAAATAAGATTCAGCTGTCATTGTTTGATGGAAAGCTGTATCAAACACAAACACATGACCAATCTCTGGTAAAGCTTCTTTAAATGCTTTATAGCATACTAAATGTGCTGGATTATGTAATGGCGCAAGTTCACAAAGTTCATCAACTTTATTAACTACATCTTCATCCACAACTACAGATTCACTGAAATATGCACCACCTTGAACGATTCTATGGCCTGCACCTTTAATTTCTGCTAAATCCTTAACAATACCTTTTTCTGTTAATTTTTCTAATAATAAATCTACTGCTACTTTATGATTAGGAATTGGTAGTTCAATAGTTTCTTTTTCACCATTAAATTTTATAGTGAAAGCTCCCATATCTAGTCCAATTCTTTCAGCTTGACCACTAGTTAAAACTTCTTCACTAGGCATATCAAACAATTGAAACTTTAAAGATGATGACCCTGAATTAACCGATATAACTTTGCTCATAATTTTCCTCCCTTATCGATTTTTAAGCATTTCTTTATTAAATATAGCATATCTTCATCTGCTATTTTAATCATTTGACTATATATATCATTTCGTTTTTTATTATTCTTGTATAAATGAAGTTTATTCTCATAATCTTCCATTTCTTCACTTGCTCTTTTAATCATGTCATGAATCGCAGATCTAGAAATACCTTCATTTTCTGCTATTTCTTGAAGTGATAAATCATGTCTAAAATATAAATCACATATATTTTTTTGTTTATCCGTTAATAAAGTTTCATAAAAATCCAAAAGATTATTAAAGTATAATTTATCTCTCATTATCTAATCCCTCAGAAATACTATATAAATAACTATCTAAGTCAAATGGCCTTAAGTCTTCTTCATGTTCACCTAAGCCAATATATAGCACAGGAAGATGTAATTTTTGTTTAATAGATAAGACAATACCACCTTTAGCAGTACCATCCATCTTTGTTAAGATTATGCCTGTCAAATTAGTTGCATCTCTAAATACTTCTGCTTGATTTAACCCATTTTGTCCAGTTGTAGCATCAAGAATTAACCATGTATTATGAGGTGCCCCTTCTATTTCTTTAGCACTTACCCTATTCATCTTTGATAATTCATTCATAAGATGACTCTTATTTTGAAGTCTACCTGCTGTATCACATAATAAAATATCTATATTGTTTTCTTTGGCATATCTACAACCATCCACAATAGCAGCACTAGGATCACCATTTTCTCTACCCAAAATACAATGAATACCTAATTTATCTGCCCATTTAGCTAATTGATCAATAGCTCCTGCTCTAAATGTATCGGCCGCAACTAAAGCAACACTCTTGCCTTGTTTTAGATACATATTAGTTAATTTAGCAGCAGTCGTAGTTTTACCACTACCATTAACGCCTTCAAGTAGTATTACAGTTGGTCCATTATCATTAAAACTTATTTCAGTATCTGGATATTCTTCATATACTTCTTTCATGATTTCAATTAAGAAGTTCATAGCCCAATGAAAAGAAATTGAAGGATATTCTTTAGCTTTATTCTTTAATTTTTCACAGATTAAATCAGCTGTTTCAATACCGACATCACTTTCCAAAAGAATGATTGTTAATTGTTCTAAAAAATCATCATCAATACCATTAAAA
>CACZTC010000005.1 GCA_902784015.1 uncultured Erysipelotrichaceae bacterium
AATTCCTGTAACAGAAGAAATGAAGGAAGCTGCTCAAAGCACCTTAGAAGCATATAAGAGCTATTATGGTGATACTTTCACTAAGCATCTTGAACAGATTGGCATGAGTGAAGAAGAATATGTTGAAGAGAATCTAATATCTTCTCAACAAGCAGCTGAATTACCAAATAAATATGTTGAAGAGAATTTTGATGTATTAGTAGTTGCCTTTTCTCCTGTTAAAGCTATCTTAGCTGATTTTACTGAAAAAGATGATGCTGATGCTGCACTAACTAAATTAAAAGAAGATGATAGCAATATAAAGAGTATTTTAGAAGAACACAATAGTAATAGTACTGGCGAAGAAAGTGTTTATACAATTGATACATCTAGTTTAGATTCTGTTGTTAGAACTGTACTAAATAGTGCTACTGTTGAAGACGGTTGGGTACAAGTAGAAAATAGTGATGGCGCTACATATACATTATTTAAAATTATAGATAATGATCCTAATAATTATAAAGATGAAGCAATTGAAGCAATGTCTACTATTTCGACAGTAACAACTGATGCAACTAAATATTGGTTTAGTAAATATAATTTCCATATTTATGATAAAAAAGTTTATGATGATATCAAAGCTAATTATCCAAATTATTTAGTTCAAGATATGGAAGTAGAAAATGAATAAGGATTGGCAATAGCCAATTCTTTTTTTATGCTAAAATAAGAAAAAGTGAGGTAATAAATATGTGCATTTTTTGCGAAATAATTGAAGGTAATATACCTTCTAAAAAAGTATATGAAGATGATAAATTATTAGCGATATTAGATATAGCTCAAGCTACAAGAGGTCATACATTAGTTCTTCCTAAAAAACATTTCGATAATATTTTAGACATTGATAAAGACAACTTAGAAAACTTAATATCAACTACTCAAGATTTGGCTAAGAAAATAGTTAATAATTTAAAAGCTGAAGGTTGTAATATTTTAAATAATTGTGGTGAAGTTAGTGGACAAAGTGTCCATCATATCCACTTTCATATCTTACCTAGATATAATAATGATGATTTAGATATAAAATTCCCTAATCATGATTATGATTTAGATGAAATACTTAAAGAAATAGATGGTTAATACCATCTATTTTTTTAGAATTCTATTCAACATTACTTCCCTAGCTTTATTTTCTAATTCATCATCTAGCGGCTCTAAACTATCGATTTTATGATGCTTATTTAAAGCCCTTAGAATTATTTTATCAGCCACTTTAGGATTTTTTGGTAATAGTGGTCCATGCATATATGTCGCAATAACAGTATCATTCATAAAGCCTTCATATTCGCTTTTATACATATTACCATGTCCGCTTAATACTTTACCAAATGCAGTTTTTACACCCTTTGTTTGCCCCCCATGATTCTCAAAGCCAACTACTTCAAATATCTCACCATCAAGATTAGTCTCTATCGCAATATTACCTATACAGCGATTATCTCTTGAACTGCTTTCAGTATAATAATCAAAGAAGCCTAAGCCTTCAACTACTTTACCATCTTGATCTTTATAATATTGACCAAATAATTGATAACCACCACATATTAATAGAACTGCAGTTTTATTATCTAATGCATCTTTAATACTTTCTTTTCTAGATAATAAATCCGCAATAATCATATTTTGTTCTTTATCAGCTCCCCCACCTAAAAAGAATAAATCATAATCATCAATTCTCTTTTCTTCACCAATTGCGCATGTATCAACTTCTATACCAATATTTCTTTTTTGGCAACGATACTTTAATACTTCAATATTGCCTTTATCACCATATAAGTCCATGAGAGTATGATACATCCATAATACTTTTATATTCATAATGACTCCTTCTCAAGTAGACTTCTCATTTTTAGAAGTGCTGTATATGTAGATAAAATATGGCTTTCTAAATTATCATTATTTAAATAATTAATAACTTCTTTAAAATCTTCAATAACGATAATTTTATCTTTTAAACCTTCATATTTTAAACGTAACGCAATATCATAAGCTCTTAATCCACTACATATAATATGCTTAACACTATCAACATTTAATCTTTCAAAATGAGCATCCCATATCCAACTAATATCAGTACCATCTGGTATATTATCATTCAAAATAATACATACATTCTTATCTTTATCATCGCTTAATACATATTTCATGACTTCATTTGCGCCAGTTGGATTCTTAATAAGATTTAATCTACAATCTTTATTTAAATGGAATAATTCATTACGTCCTTCTTTAACTTCAAAATTAGAAAAGATATTATCAGCGACATCTTTATAATTAAGATTTAATGTTTTTACTGTATTTATAACAGCTGCACAATTATAGATATTAAAGATAGCTTTTAAGCGTGGATGATATTCATAACCTTCAACCATAAAGCTATAATCATCATTTATCTTTTCCACAAATACATCTTTTTCAATATCACCAAAATTATCATTTTCACATTTAAATCTTCCAATATGTGAATATTGATAATATTCATATTTCAAAGGTTTATTACATAAAGGACAGAATTTACCTTCTGAAGCTTCATCAGTTTCTTTTTTACTTTTATCATATTCTCCTACTGAATAATAATGTACTTTACCATTTTGATTAGCTTCACCAATTCTAACAATATTAGGATCATCACCATTTAAAACTAAATCACCCTTAAAATCTTTAACTACTTCTTCAATCTTACGAATAATAGTCTCCATTTCCCCTGCTCGATCTAATTGGTCACGGAAAAAATTCGTTAAAACAAGATGGGTAGGCTTTAGATTATTAAATTGACGATATAAAGTTAATTCATCTATTTCTATTACTGCTGCATTAGCTTTGATATTGTAATTACTATCAGCATTAGATGCTAATAATGTCGCAATTCCATAATTTAGATTATCCCCGCGGCGATTATTAATAACACTTAAGCCATTAGCTCTTAAGCATTCCGTTATCATATTAGAAGTAGAAGTTTTACCATTTGTTCCTGTAACTAAAATGACAATATTAGGCATATTAAATCTTTGAATAAATTCTTTATCCATAATAAGCCCTAAATGACCTGGTAATGAACCACCACGGTCCATTTTAGTTAATATTTTTGAACATAATTGAACTAATGATAATTTTAAATCCATTATTCTTCCTCACCTTTAGGTTTATAGAATTGGCGATTATCTAAAGCGAATAATTTAGTTGTCCAACCTCCGCTTTTAGTTGCATCTAAAGCAGTCTTTAACGTATTTAATCTAGCATCTAAATTATCAATTAAGCATAATACTTCAGCTTCTTGAAGCTGTGGTAAGACGGGTGAACCAAATTCTAAATGACCATGATGCGATAAAATCATATGATGTAAAAGAATACATTCTTCTTTATCTTGTAAGCCTAATTCTTCGCTTACCGCCGTTAACCAACCATTAGCGATAGAAATATGCCCTTCTAATTTTCCATCTAAAGTATATTCAGTTGTCACAGCTCCGCTCATCTCTAAAGTTTTACCTATATCATGGATTAAAGCACCAGAAATTAGTAAATCTCTATTGAGTTGAGGATAATGTTCACAAACTTTTTCACACATCTCTGCCATACTAATTGAATGTTCAGATAAACCACCCACAAAACTATGATGTATTTTAGAAGCGGCAGGATATTCTAAAAATTTATTACCTACTTTTTCTAATAAACCTTTGACTAAAACTTTATATGTATTATTTTGAATTGAATCAAAAAAATAATCTAATCTTTCTTGACGATCCTCTTTTGAAATATCTGAAGTCACAATAAAGTCTTCAAGATTATAACTCCCCTCAGGTGCCTCTTCAGCTTTAAATACTTTTAATTGTAGATTTTCATTATATTTAATAACTTCAAAGCTAATAATTAAAACTTTACCAACTTCAAATAATAATTGTTGTTCAGGTTTGACATCCCAATATTTTCCATCAATCATACCCGAAGAATCAGCTAATACTAAACTTAAATATGGACTATTCTTAGTAGTAACACCATTTTTACAATCTTTAACTAATAAAGGAATCTCTAATTTATCTTTTTCTAAGAATTCTTTAATCTTCTTGTTCATCTATATTCACCTCAC
>CACZTC010000006.1 GCA_902784015.1 uncultured Erysipelotrichaceae bacterium
ATTCTAAATCTCTAAACTTTTTCATCTTCTTACCTCCAAAAAAGGAATAGGATTGATTCCTATTCCTTAATTATATATAAATAACAAATATTTACTATTAATTAGCTATTCTTTTTACGATCGAAATCGTCTAGCTTCTTAGCAGCCCAGTCTCTACCACCAAGACCAAATGCTAAGGCAAATGCTACAGCAGCAGCAATTACTAGATAAGAGAATAAGTTATTAACGATATCTTTAGCAATTCCTAATTGAGTTAGAATCATGAATGCTGCTAAAACTAAGATAGCTCCTTTAATAACATTTACTAAACCATTAGCATTAGGATTAGCTTTTAATACAACATCTCCAACTTTATCGCTAGCTAACCAAGCAATAGTCGCAATTAATGCTGCAGCTATTACATTTGGAAGATAACCGATAACTGAATTACCAACATTAGATAATACTTCAATATTTAGTACATTTAATGCAGATACTACAAAGAAGATATTAATTAGAATTAAAACTGCCATGCTTACTAAAGAAGAGAATGTAGTTTTAGTATTAGCTGGGAAAGCTTTTGATACTGTTGCATCAACGCCAGAACCCTTTAATACATTATCTAATAATTTAGAAACTAAGTTAGCTAAGAATGCACCAAATGCAACTAAGATTAAAGCTGCGAAGATATTTGGAATATAGCTAAATAGTTTGCTAACCATTTCTGTTGCAGGAGCACTGATTGCATCTAGATTTAGAATTTGTAGTGCAGCAACTGCGAATAATACTAGTACAACTACATATGCTAAATTAGCAAGTATATCAGAAATGTTTGTACCAGCAGTAGCTTTAATACCCGCTCTATCTTGTAATGTGTCTACTTTTGTTTTCTTTAAGCCAATAGATAGTAATTGTTTAACTAGTCTAGATAAGAAAACACCAAAAATTAGAACTAATACAGCAGCAATGATATTTGGTAAGTAATTTAAGAACTTAGATACCATTGTTGAGATTGGTGAAGATACTGAAGACACCCCTAATTTGTCTAAAGCACCTGGTAAGAAAAGCATGAACACAATTGCATAAACAATATTACCAATTAATGTAGCAATGTCATTTCTTTGTGTCTTTACTTCATCACTTACGTCCTGTCCCCTTTTTGCATAAACTGCTTCTAGCACTTTACGTGCAATGTTGCGAGCAATAGCTGCAACAACAAATGCGAGTATTAAGAGTAATACTGCAATTAGAGCCGATTGTAATGGCCCACTTAGATCAAAGTTTGATAACATTATGTAATCTCCTTCCGTTACTAAATAATATTATATAAAAAAATGGAGACAATCTCCATTTTTTATCTATGAGCTAACCACCACATTAGGAAGTAGATTACGACCATACCCCCTATCATAACCAAGAAATATGGCAGAAGAATTTCGATAATAGCTATCGTCATTGCAAGAACATCTTTCCAAGTAAATTCTGATAATACTTCTTTACGTCTTGCTTCCTCTTTAGCTTCTTCTTTTAATTCTTCTTCAAGTTGTCCACCAAGAGTATATTCTCTTATCTTTTGAACATCTTCCTCAACATTTTTTTTCTTAATAAATATCATCTTTATTTATTGTTTAATCTATCCATTGCATAATGACATTTCACGCTATGGCCATTTTCAACTTCGACTGTTGCTGGAACTTCCTTAGAACACTTTTCAGTTGCATATGGGCATCTTGTATGGAAACGGCAGCCACTAGGAGGATTACTTGGTGAAGGTAAATCACCTTGTAAGATAATACGTTTATTGTTGTTACGTTTACGAGGGTCAAATGATGGAGCAGCTGATAGTAGTGCTTCTGTATATGGGTGAACAAAGTTATCAAAGATTTGTTCTTTAGAACCCATTTCTACAATTTCACCAAGATACATTACAGCTACTGAATCAGATATAAATTTAACAACTGATAAATCATGAGAAATGAATAAATATGTTAAACCTAAATCTTCTTGTAAGTCTTTTAATAGATTAATAATTTGTGATTGGATTGAAACGTCTAATGCTGATACAGCTTCATCACATACCACAAATTCAGGATTAACCGCTAGGGCTCTAGCGATACATATTCTTTGACGTTGACCACCAGAGAATTGGTGAGGATAACGACCAGCTTGTTCTGGGAATAAGCCACATTTATCCATCAACTCAAAGACACGATTCATCATCTCTTCTTTATTCTTCACAATCTTATGTTCTAACATTGCTTCGCCAATGATGTCATATACTGGAAGTCTAGGATTTAAAGAAGAATAAGGATCTTGGAATACTATTTGCATCTTTGTACGATATTTATTTAGTTCACTATTACTGAGTTTAAAAATATCTACGCCATCATATAGCATCTC
>CACZTC010000007.1 GCA_902784015.1 uncultured Erysipelotrichaceae bacterium
AAGACATTAGCAGAAGACGTTGCTGAAAAATGGGGTCTAACAAAAAAAGACGCTAAAGAAGTAGTTGATTATGTATTCGATGAAATCGGAACAACTATGAAAAAGGGTGGCGAAGCTAACATTAATGGTTTCGGTAAATTCTCAGTAGTTAAGAAAAAGGCTCGTACTGGTTTAAATCCTTTAACAAAAGAAAAGATTCATATTCCAGCAACTAAAGCTCCAAAATTCAAGGCTAGTAAAACATTAAAAGATTTAGTTAAATAATTAATAAGGCTCTCATCATATGAGAGCCTTTTATAAAAAAAGATAGAGTTATTCCTCTATCTTGATACTTTTAATAATTACAGGATTAACAGGTTTATCATTGAAGCCTGTTTTTTCTTTGGCTATTTGATCGACCACTTCAATTCCTTCAATTACTTTACCAAAGGCTGCATATTCACCATCTAAGTGTGGTGCATCTTCATGCATAATGAAGAACTGACTGCTGGCGCTATCTGGATCGAAAGCTCTAGCCATAGATATTACACCACGCTCATGTTTAATAGGATTATTGACACCATTGCTGGCGAATTCTCCTTTTATATGTTCATTTGAGCCACCAGTTCCATTGCCTAAAGGATCACCACCTTGAATCATAAAGCCTGGTATTATTCTATGAAAGGTTAAGCCATCATAGAATCCTTCTTTTACTAATTTAGTGAAATTAGCTACTGTAATAGGGGCAGCTTCTTCATTTAATTCTAACTTGATAATTCCCCCGTTATCCATCTCAATAATAACCATGTTATTCTCCTTTTATCTTAAATGCCATATATCATTATTATAATCTAAGATAGTTCTATCACTTGAAAAATAACCGCTCTTAGCTATATTAACTAATGATTTTCTTATCCACCATGATCTATTCTCATAATCATTTAAGACATTCTCTTTAACATGACAATATTCTTCAAAGTCTAATAATGTCATAAACCAATCTTTGTTAACGAGATTATCATGTAATGCTTTGAGCATTTCTTCATCACCAATTTCTAACATCTTTTTACTGATAATAAAGTCAACAACATGATGAATCATTTCTGAGCGCTCATAATATTCTTTAGCATGATATGAATTAGTATTATATTTATTTATTACTTCATCACTTGATTTACCAAAAATATAAATATTATCATTACCAACTAAATCTCTAATTTCAACATTAGCCCCATCCGCTGTGCCTAAAGTAATAGCACCATTCAACATGAATTTCATATTACCTGTACCACTTGCTTCTTTTGAAGCTAAAGAGATTTGTTCAGAGATATCGCAAGCTGGTATTACTCTTTCAGCTTTATCAATATTGTAGTTAGATAAGAAGACAACTTTTAAATATTTTGATACTTCTGGGTCATTATTAATAATGTCACCTAAACATATAATAAGATGGATGATATTCTTAGCCATATAATATGCAGGAGCTGCTTTACCTCCAAATAATACAGTTATTGGGCGACTAGGATATTCACCATTTTTAATCTTTAAATATTTATAGATTAACCATAAAGCATTCATCTGTTGGCGTTTATATTCATGCATTCTTTTTACTTGGACATCAAAGATGGAATTAGGATCGATTTTAATCTTTTCTCTTTTCAAAACGAATTCTGCCAGACGAACTTTATTATTGTATTTGATAGTATCTAATCTATTTAATACTTCATCATTATCGTAAAACCATAATAATCTTTCTAATTGGGTTGCATCTTTTTTCCATTCTTCACCAATTAATTCAGTTATTAATTTAGCTAATTCATGATTTGAATGCATTATCCATCTACGGAAAGTAATACCATTAGTTTTATTGTTGAATTTATGAGGATAAACATGATAGAAATCACGTAATTCTTGATTCTTTAGAATCTCTGTATGAAGGGCTGCTACACCATTGATGGATTTAGAGAAATGCATATCCATATTGGCCATATGTACTTTACGATCATTATCAATAATGGATAAGGTAGCATTGTTTGGAAAAGCATTATATACAGCATAATCCAAGCCTTGAATAATAGGAATCAATTGTGGAACAACTTCTTCTAAATATTCTAATGGCCATTTTTCTAAAGCTTCAGCTAGGATAGTGTGATTAGTATATGCACATGTATTAGCGACAATAGCTGCAGCTTCTTTAATTGTCATATCCTCTTTCATTAATAATCTTATTAATTCAGGAATGATTAGAGAAGGGTGAGTATCATTTATTTGAATACTCACATAATTAGCTAGATCATGTAAGTCGTGACCTTTTTCTTTTTCTTCTTTGAGAATTAATTGAGCAGCATTACTAACCATGAAATATTGTTGATAGATACGTAATAATTGACCTTCTCTATCGCTATCGTCAGGATAAAGAAAAAGAGTCAAGTTTTTTTCGATAGCTTTCTTATTGAATGAAATACCTTTTTTGACAATATCCTCATCAATTGTAGATAAATCAAACAAATGTAACTTATTGACTCCAGCATCATAACCAACAACATCTAAATCATACATAATTGAATTATAAGTACGATGGGCTAATTCAACAGGGAAGCTAACTTTTGTTTCTCTTAACATAGTTTTTGAATCTAACCATTCATCTGGTGTTTCATATTGTTTATGTTTTCTAAAAACTTGTTTAAATAAACCAAAATGATAGTTTAAACCTATACCATCACCACTCATATTAAGAGTTGCGATTGAATCTAAAAAACATGCAGCTAATCTTCCTAAGCCACCATTACCTAAAGAAGGTTCTTTTTCTTTAGCTTCTATTTCATATAAGCTCTTATTATGCTTTTTTAATACTTTTTCTAATTCATCATATAAACCTAAATTAATTAAGTTTTTACCTAATTGTTTACCTACTAAAAACTCAGCACTGATGTAGTATACTTTTTTATCGCTAACAATTCTTTCCTTTTTATCAATAATAGATTTAACCATATCAACACAAGCATTATAGATTTCTAAATCATCAGCTTCCTCGATTGGTTTATCTAAATATTTTAATAATTTATTTTCTATATTCATATGTCAGGCCTCCAGACAACAAGGGTAAGTATAGCATAAAAAAGTTAATGAAAACCTTGAAATTACAGTGTAAGCGCTACCTTTAAGAAATATTTTATTCATGATTACTTATGATATAATTTTATGGATTTATAAGGTGAAATATGAGCATATTATTAGAATTTTTAAAATCAGTTATATATGGAATAGTGCAAGGTATAACAGAATGGTTACCTATTAGTAGTACAGGGCATATGATATTAGTACGTACTTTTATGCCTTTGATGCCATTTACTAGTGAAGCTAGTAACCAAGCTTTCTGGGATATGTATAAAGTTGTTATTCAGTTTGGTAGTATCCTAGCGGTTGTTTTACTTTTTTGGCATAGACTATATCCTTTTAATAAAAATCTTGAAGCTAAAAAAAGAAAAAGCATTATTAGATTATGGATTATGGTTATTATTGGTTGTATTCCAGCCGGGATATTAGGAATATTATTTGAAGATTTAATTGATAATGTGCTAAGCGCTACTTGGGTAATCGGTTTAGCATTAATTATATATGGCATTCTTTTCATCTGGATGGAGAATCAAAGTAGAGAATATTCTGTAAAATCAACAGGGCAAATAACAATTACTAAAGCTTTAGGCGTAGGAGCTTTTCAAGCTTTAGCTTTAATACCTGGTACAAGCCGTAGTGGTAGTACTATTCTAGGAGCTACATTATTAGGCTTCAATCGTAAAACAGCAGCTGAATATTCTTTCTTTTTAGCTATTCCGGTCATGCTTGGAGCAAGTTTATTAAAAATAATAAAGTTTATTGTTAAAGGGGCAGAATTAAATGGTGTCGCATTTATGGATCTATTAATAGGTTTTGTGATAGCTTTCTTTGTATCTCTTTTAGTAATAAGAAAGCTTATGGCTTATATCAAGAATCATGATTTTAAAATATTTGGGCAATATCGTATAGCCTTAGGAATACTAGTGCTAATATTAAGCATAATAGGAGTTATATGATAAATGCTTACTTATTTTGAATTATTTCTAGAAGGATTATTATCTTTTTTCTCTCCATGTGCCTTACCTTTAGTGCCGCTTTATATTGGTTATCTAACCAAAGATACAAAGGAAGAAGATGCTGAAGGGAATGTTGTTTATAATCGTAAAAAAACACTATTATTGACGATAGGCTTTGTTTTAGGTATATCAGTTGTCTTTTTTGTTGCAGGTATAGCTTCTAGTGTTTTAAGAGTATTCTTCAATTCTAATAAGATCTACTTTTTAATTGTGGGTGGTTTTATTCTTCTTATCTTAGGTTTATCAGCTTTACATATTATTGAAATACCAATTCTTAATAAAACTATTAATAAAAATGTTAATTTACAAGGACAAATGACATTCTTTAAAGCTCTTGCCTTAGGCTTCTTCTTTAGCTTTGCTTGGAGTCCTTGTGTAGGACCAATGTTAGCTAAAGCTATTATGCAAGCAAGCTCAGTAGATAAAGTAACAGGATGGCTTTATATTCTATGTTATACATTAGGCTTTATCACTATTTTTATATTATTAGGAATCTTTACGACAACTATCTTAAATTTCTTAAAGAAGAATAAAGGGGTTGTAAAATATACATCTTTGATAAGTGGCGTAGTTGTATTAGGAATGGGTATATATATGATGTATCAAGCATTTAATACAATTAAAGCTTTAGAGAATAATATAAATCAGGATGCAGTAATAGAAGAGAATGGGGAAGCTGAAGAAATAGAAGAAGAACCAGCTTCAGCAACAATAGATTATTATAATTTCACTTTAGAGGATGCTAAAGGAGTAAAACATAGTTTAAAAGATTATGAAGGTAAAACAATTGTGATGAGTTTCTTTGGGACATGGTGCGGTTATTGCAATATGGAATTACCAGGCTTACAAAAAGTAAATGATGAATATGATGATGTTCAAGTTTTATTAATAGCTGCACCTGATATTGGAGAAGAAGGCAGCGTAGAATATATAGATACATATTTGAAAAATAAAGGTTATAATTTAGAAGTTCTATATGATAAATCTTTACAGGTTACAAGTATGTATGGAGTAAGTGGTTATCCAACTTCTTTCTTAATAAAGCCAGATGGTGAATTCTTGGGATATATTCCAGGTTATTTCCCAGAAGAAGATTTGATAGAAGCAGTAGAAGCTGCTAGAGGAGCATAATTATGAATGATATAAGACCAGAAACAATGCAACGTATAGCAAACACAGAATTAGCTAAAGAATTCATAGATGAACAAGTAACTCTAATTCAAAATCAAGTAGGTGATAATAAAGTTTTATTAGCTCTTTCTGGTGGTGTTGATTCATCAGTTGTTGCCGCATTATTACTCAAAGCTATTGGTAAAAACTTAGTATGTGTACATGTTAATCATGGTTTATTAAGAAAAGGTGAAAGTGAACAAGTTATTCAAGTTTTCGAAAAAGAACTTGGAGCTAATTTAATATATGTTGATGCTACAGATAGATTCTTAGAGGCCTTAAAAGATATTAGTGATCCTGAAGAAAAAAGAAAGATAATAGGAAAAATCTTTATTGATGTTTTTGATGAAGAAGCTTCTAAAGTAGAAGATGTACATTTCTTAGCTCAAGGTACTATCTATCCAGATATCACTGAATCAAAAGGGGTTAAAGCGCATCATAATGTAGGAGGTTTACCTGCAGAGATGAAAATGGAATTGGTAGAGCCAATAAAATATCTATATAAAGATGAAGTAAGAATTGTTGGTACAGCATTAGGTCTACCTGATAATATGGTTTATCGTCAACCATTCCCGGGACCAGGCTTAGGCGTAAGATGCGTTGGTGCTATTACTAGAGATAGATTAGAAGCTTTAAGAGAAGCTGATGCAATTGTGAGAGAAGAAATAGAAAAACTAGTTAATATTCCTTGGCAATATTTCTGTGTTATTCCAGATTTTCAATCAACAGGTATAAAGAATGATAAAAGATATATGGGTTGGTCAGTAATCATTAGAACAGTTAATACAGTTGATGCAGTTACTGCAACAGTTCCAGAAATACCATTTAGCACATTAACTATAATTAGAGATCGTATTATATCGACAGTTGATGGCGTGAATAGGGTTCTTTGGGATATTAGTGAAAAACCTATTAGTACAATAGAATATGAATAAATAGTATTTGTCATTCTACACATAAATATATTCCAAGTTTTATACTCGTTTATATTTCGTAGGATAACTCAACCTAAACAATTTAATTATTTAACTCAATAAAGACTTCGCACATTAGCGGAGTTTTTTAATGATAAAACATGTAGTTAAATGCGTAAAACATTGTGTTGCGAGTAGTAAAACATTGTGTTACATT
>CACZTC010000008.1 GCA_902784015.1 uncultured Erysipelotrichaceae bacterium
AGATGACAAGAGTAAGAACTAAAGGGAAAGATGAATATAATAAGCTAATTGAAGATTTATATCAGTTAGAAGAAGATGCTAGAAGTAAAGGTATATTAATTGATGAAGATATTTTAAAAGAAGCTGATAAATTAGCCATCAATATGGAAGATGGGCATATCTTAAGGATATTAGGTGCTTTATATTTTGAAGGTAATGGTGTAAAACAGGACCAAGAAAAAGCAGTTCAATATTATAAAGAAGCTAGTGAATATGGTGATTATATAGCTACTAGTGACCTTGGTTATTGTTATTATCATGGTAATGGTATTAAAAAGAATTATGAAGAAGCTTTTAAAGCTTTCACTAAAGCTGCTTTGCAGGGGTCTCTTGAAGCTAAATATAAAATAGGTGATATGTATATGAGAGGCGAATATGTAGAAAAAGATGAAAAAATGGCTTTTAAGATTTATAAAAATATCTTTGATATGTGCTCTAATGATGCAGCTGAACATGAATATAATCGCTCTTTCCAACAGATTTATTCTTCTATTAGTATTAGAATGTGCGATGCTTATATGCATGGTAAAGGGACTGTTAAAAGCTTACTTAAAGCAGAATATTATTTAGGAATAGCTAAATATTATTATTTCTTAAGAAAGAGCTGGAATGATTATTATTGTTTAGATGGTTTAAAAGCTGTATATAAAAAAGAAAAAGAAATAAAAAGAATGTTAAGAGGAAATATTAATTAATAATCAATATTATATTTAGAAAAAAAGTCATAATTATATAATTATGGCTTTTTAAAATAATAGATCAGTTGCGGTAGGTAATGGATATAAAGATTTATCTACTATTTTTTCATATTCTGTAATTCTATCTTGTAAATAATTCATATCTAATCTTAATTTATCATGAATATTTATAGCTCTAATTTGCGGATCTTCTTTTTTCATACAATAAGCTATATCATTGAGTAATTTATCATTAGCTTTTTCTATTTCTTCATATAATTTTTCTTTTTTATTTAATATATTAGTAAATGTTTTTGATTTAGCTTTTTTTAATTCAATTATTTCTTTAGCTAAGGTAGGCAAGATAATGGTATTAGCCATCTCAGCTAATGTTTTAGCTTCAACTAAACGAATACTATTATATTGTTCAAAAAGAATTGATTTACGTGCTTCAATTTCTCTTTTAGTAAGAATGCCATAAGTTTCTAATAATTTTATATTCTTAGGCATATCAAATAATTTAATAGCTCTTGTACAAGATGTTAAATTAGGTAAACCTCTTTTTTTAGCTTCTTTAAGCCAATCTTCGCTATAGCCATCTCCTGAGAATAATATTTTAGAATGCTTTTTATAATATGAAGAAATGATATCTATAATAATCTCTTTTTTAGCTTTCTTACTATTTTTGATAGTTTGAATAGTTTCATCTATTACTGAAGCTAAGATAGTATTCAAAACGATATTAGGGAAGGATGCAGAAATAGATGAGCCCAACATTCTAAATTCAAATTTATTACCAGTAAAAGCCAGTGGGCTAGTTCTATTCCTATCTTCTTCATCTTGGAATAGATTATTATAGCCATCTATTGACATAGTTTTATTCTTACTTTTCTTTTCATAACCAATTATAGAGATGAGTTCATCTTCTACTTTTTTGCCTATATAAATAGAAATTATAGCTGGCGGAGCTTCGCTTGCTCCTAATCTATAATCATTACCGGGATTAGATATACTTAATCTTAATAATTCAGGATAAGTATCTATAGCCTTAAGGAAGCAGGCAATAAATAAGAAAAATCTTAATTTATCTTTTTCGTTTTGGCCTTTTTCAAAGACATTTATACCTGTATTAGTTATTAATGAATAATTATTATGTTTACCTGAACCATTAATTGAAGGGAAAGGCTTTTCATGTAATAAACATGCATAGCCATGTTTATAAGCTATTCTTTTTAATATATCCATGATCATTTGATTTTGATCAATTGCTAGATTAGTATCTGCATATATAGAAGCTAATTCAAATTGTCCCGGAGCTGCTTCATTATGCTCAGTTTTCGCATATATACCTAATTTCCATAATTCTTCATTTAATTCTTCCATAAATGAAATAACTCTAACAGGTATAGCCCCATAATAATGATCATCTAATTCTTGACCTTTTGGCGAATTATTCCCAAATAAAGTCCTCCCACAAAGAATTAAATCCATTCTTTTCTTATAAAGAGGTCTATCAACTAAGAAATATTCTTGTTCTAAGCCAATCATAGCTTTAACTTCATTTACATCTTTATAACCTAATAGATGCATTAATTCAGTAGCTTTCTCATTTAAGATATCTAATGATCTTAATAAAGGTTGCTTCATATCTAATGATTCGCCTGTTGCCGAAACAAAGATAGAAGGGATACATAAGACATTACCTCTAATAAAGGCAGGTGAGCGATAATCCCAATATGTATTACCTCTAGCTTCAAAAGTGGCTCTTAGGCCGCCACTAGGAAAGCTAGAAGCATCTGATTCACCTTTAACTAATTCTTTACCACTAAAAGAAATAATAGGATTATTATTATCATCTTTTTCTAAGAAAGCTTGATGCTTTTCAGCTGTACTACCTGTCATTGGTTGAAACCAATGAGAATAATGAGTACAACCATTCTCTAAAGCCCAATCTTTCATTTTTTGCGCAATTATATTAGCTAAATCAATATCTAAGTTATTTTTATAATGTTTAGCTTCTTCCCATTTTTTATAAGCTTGTTTGGGGAGTCTTTCTTTCATTTTCTTATCATCAAAGACAAGGATAGCGAAATTATCGAATTTATTAGTCATTAAATACTCCCTTCTTAATATCTATGATAATAACGCAACTAAGTTATTAGGTGCAATAACCTAAATATTGTGATAAAAATAACTTGATTTTTGGGCAAATATCATCTTGAGATAAAGAAGGGGCTTTGCTATTATGTAGGGGTTAATAGGAGATGGCTACATGAAAAAAGTTGGAATTGTAATGGGTAGTAAGTCCGACCTTCCTATTGTTGAAAAGGCAATAGAGGTACTAAAAGAATATGAAGTTCCATTTGAAATACGTGTTTTATCCGCTCATCGATGTCCGAATGAAGTTAGAGACTTTGCTTCTAAGGCTTATGATAGCGGATTTTTTGTTTTGATTGCTGCTGCTGGAATGGCAGCTCATTTAGCTGGCGCTTTAGCTGCTAATACAGCTTTACCTATTATAGGTATACCATGCAGATCAAATAATTCTGATGGTATGGATGCTTTATTATCAACAGTGATGATGCCAAGCGGCGTCCCGGTGGCTACAGTTGGCATTGATAATGCTAAAAATGCTGCATTATTAGCTTTACAAATCTTAGCTACAAGTGAAGAAGAAATATATAAAAAATTAATAGAGAATAAAGAAAAGAATAAAGAAGCTGTTTTAAAAATAGATGAAGAAATAAGAAAGGAATATGGCGAATAATTATGGAATTAGTTTACAGCGGTAAAACAAAAGATGTCTTTAAATTAGAAAATGGGAATTATTTATTAAAATTCAAAGATGATGTTACAGGTAAAGATGGTGTCTTTGATCCAGGTGAAAATAGTATTGGTCTCACAATTGAAGGTGTTGGCGATATCAATTTAAGAATGACTGATTATTTTTTCAATAAGATTAATGAAGCAGGTATATATACCCACTTTGTGAAAGCTAATTTTGAAGATACCACGATGGAAGTGAAACCTGCGAAAGTCTTTGGTAAAGGTTTAGAAGTTATTTGTCGTTTACGTGCTGTAGGTAGTTTTATCCGTCGCTATGGTGAATATATTGAAGAAGGTACTAAATTAGATTCATATGTAGAAATGACTCTTAAAAATGATGAAAAAGGTGATCCTTTAGTAACTAAAGAAGGTCTTATTGCTTTAAATATTATGAATGATAAACAATATGAAGATATTAAAGCTATGACGGTTAAGATTACTGATATAGTTGCAAAAGAGATGAAAAAAAGAGGCATGGAATTATATGATATTAAATTTGAATATGGTTTTGATGATAATGGGGAAGTGATGTTAATTGATGAAATTGCTTCAGGGAATATGCGTGTATATAAAGATGGAGAATATATTCAACCTATGGACTTAGCGGAGATGTTTTTTAAATAATGAGTGGTTTTTTTGGTGTTGTTTCTAAAAGAGATGTTGTATTAGATACTTTCTTTGGAACAGATTATCATTCACATTTAGGTACTAAATATGGAGGAATGGTAATCTATGATGAAGAAAGAGGTTTTCAAAGGGAAATTCATAGTATCGAATCAGCTCAATTTCGTGCTAAATTCGAAAATGATTTAGATAATCTAAAAGGTAATTCTTCCATTGGTTGTATAGCTGATGATAATCCTCAACCTTTATTAGTTAAATCTAAATTAGGTAATTTTGCGATTATTTCTATTGGCATTATTAATAATAAAGAAGCATTAATTGATAATCATTTTAATAATGTGGGTATTCAGTTTATGACCATGGGTAATGGGGAAGTTAATTCAACGGAATTAGTAGCTGCTTTAATCAATCAAAAAAATGATTTAGTAGAAGGCTTAATCAATGCCCAAGAAAAAGTAGAAGGTACTATGATGATAGTGATATTAAAGGATGATGGAACTATCTTAGTATCTCGAGATAAATATGGTAGATTACCAGTCTTAATTGGTAAAGATTATAATGGCTATTGTGTATCTTTTGAATCTTTTGCTTATCAAAAATTAGGTTATAAAAATGAATATGAATTAAAGCCAGGAGAAGTAGTACATCTTAAAAGTGATGGTTATGAGATAGTTGGCGTTAATCCCGGCAAAGAAAAGATATGTGCTTTCTTATTTGCTTATTTTGGTTATCCTAATTCTGATTATGATGGTATCAATGTTGAAATGATGCGCTATAAAAATGGGGCTTTAATGGCGAAAAGAGAAAAGGAAAATAATACCTTACCAGAAGTAGATTATGTAGCTGGTATGCCTGATTCAGGTATTCCTCATGCGATTGGTTATGCAAATGAAACAAATGAAGATTTCGCTAGACCATTTGTGAAATATACTCCTACTTGGCCTAGATCATTTATGCCGGCTAATCAAAGCGCAAGAAATATGGTAGCTAAAATGAAGCAGATACCAGTTAAAGAATTAATTAAAGATAAAAGAGTTTTATTTGTGGATGATTCAATCGTAAGAGGGACACAGCTCCAAGAAACAGTTAATTTACTTTATGATAATGGCGCTAAAGAAGTTCATATGCGAGCAGCTTGTCCACCATTAATGTATAAATGTAAATTCTTGAATTTTTCGAGGGCAGAATCAGATTTAGATTTATTAGCTAGAAGGATAATTGATGAATTAGAAAATGGTAATGCTGAAGAAAAGATAAACGAATATGTTAATCCTGAAAGCGAAAAGCATCAATGTATGCTAAAAGCTAT
>CACZTC010000009.1 GCA_902784015.1 uncultured Erysipelotrichaceae bacterium
AAAAACACTGTTATACCAGTGTCTTTTTCATTACAATATCCAAAACTATTATATAAAGCCGAACAAAAGGTAGAAGGTAATAAAACTATTAATACAGATGATGCTAATTTTATTATTAATACTACCAATCCTTTAACTTGGTTAAAAACCGCTAAGTTTATAAATAATGAGAAACCAGATTTAATCATTTTACAATGGTGGCATCCATATTTTGCTTTTACATATATGTCTTTATTAAAACATATTGATAAAAATATAAAGAGAATAATGATATGCCATAATGTTTTACCACATTCATCTGTTCCTCTTTCTAGATCATTAACTAAAAAAGTATTTAATAGAGTAGATGGTTTTATAGTGCATTCATCTCAAGATGAAAATGATTTAAAAACTCTTATTAATAATCCAATATATAAACAAACAGTTTTACCAAATTTTGATACATATAATATGAATAATTTATCCAAAGAAGAAGCTAGAAGAATTCTTGGTATAGATGATAATAAAAGAGTATTATTATTTTTCGGTTTTATTAGAAAATATAAAGGCCTGAAATATCTTTTAAAAGCTATGCCAGATATTATAAAACATCATAAAGAAACAATCTTATATGTTGTAGGAGAATTCTTTGAGAATAATGGCGAAGAATATTTAGAATTAATTAATTCTTTGGGTATAAAAGAAGATAATTTACGATTAATTAATTATTATGTTGAGGATAGTGAAGTAGAAAAATATTTTGCAGCATGTGATGTGGTAGTCTTACCTTATATTAGTGCAACCCAAAGTGGAATAGTTCAAATTGCCTATGGTTTTAATAAGCCAATCATAGCTACTAAAGTAGGAGGGCTAAGCGAAGTGATATTTGAAGGTAAAACTGGATATTTGATAGATAGCGAAGATTGCAGCCAAATCACAGATGCAGTGAATAAATTTTATGATAATAATACAATTAATTATGAAGAAGAAATAAATAAGGTGCGTCCACTCTTTTCGTGGGAGAGATTAAGTGATATCATTGTGGAATTATCTAAAGAAATAAAAAAATGAATAAAGAGATAGATAAGAAAAATATTATTAAAATATTAGGAAAAGTGATTATGCTTATCTCGTTTATATTTATATTTAAGCGAGTATATGATAATCGCACAATTATAAAAGATGTTATGACAATTAAAGTCGCCATAATATCTTTATTATGTGCTTGCTTATATGGTTTATTTATTTGGATTAGCTCAAGATTATATGCAAAATTATTAGGTTCTATTACAGATAAACAATTAAGTGATTCAGATATTTCTTCAGCATATATAAAAGCTAATCTTTATAAATATTTACCTGGTAATGTCATGCATTTAATTGGCAGAAATCAGATAGCTATTGATAATGATATAAGCCACACAGATGTGGCTTTTGCGACAGTATATGAAATGTTTTTGTCTTGCCTAGGAAGCCTCAGTGTTAGTGTATTGTTTTCTTTTGATTTTGTGGTGAGATGGCTTAAAGATAATCTTGGCTTTGTGAAAATGATAATAGTATTAGTTATTATTCTATTATTGCTAATTGGAATTGGATATATTTTTAAAGATAAGATAAAAGGATTTGGAAGTAATATTAAAAATATTATAAATAGAAATGGTATAAGAATTAGTCTAATTATATATATTTATTATTTTTTTAATCAGGCAATAGGAGGACTAGCTTTTATATATATTTTAAAGGCAATGGGAGCTAATATACCTTATAATATGCTTCTTCCGATAGCTGGCGTTTACTCATTTGCGTGGTTTATTGGTTTTGTAACCCCTGGCGCCCCTGGAGGAATTGGTATTAGAGAGACAATGTTGACACTATTACTTCAAAATACGATTGCTCCAGGTATAATAGCTACTGGCGTAATCCTTAATAGATTGATTACAATATTAGGGGATATTATCCCATATTTATATACAATTATCAGGAAAGGAAGAGATAGATAATATGAAATTAGCGGTCGCAGGTATAGGATATGTAGGTTTGAGTGTTGCAACTTTACTAGCTCAAAAGTATGAAGTTGTTGCATATGATATAGATGAAAATAGAGTAGATAAAGTTAATAATAGAATTTCACCTATTAGAGATGAATATATAGAAAAATATTTAAAAGAGAAAGAATTGAATCTAAGCGCAACTACGGATACTAATAAAGCTTTTGAGAATGCTGAATATATCTTTATAGCTACTCCTACAAATTATGATTCTGAAAAGAATTATTTTGATACTCATTCAGTAGAGACTGTTATAGAAGAAATAACAGAAAAATATCCTCAAGCAATAATAGTTATTAAGTCAACTATTCCTGTAGGCTTTACTAAATATATTATTGAAAAAACAAATAATAAAAATATCATTTTTAGTCCCGAATTTTTAAGAGAAGGAAAAGCTCTATATGATAATTTATATCCAAGTAGAATAATTGTAGGCACAGATATTACTGATGAATTCTTATTGGATAAAGCTAATAAGATTGCAGAAATGTTGGAAGAATGTGCAGAGAAAAAAGATATAGATAAATTAATAATGAATACACCAGAAGCAGAAGCTGTTAAATTATTTGCGAATACATATTTGGCTATGAGAGTCAGCTTCTTTAATGAATTAGATACATATGCAGAAGTTAAGGGCTTGGATACGGAAAGTATTATTAGAGGAGTATCATTAGATCCTCGTATTGGTGATCATTATAATAATCCTTCATTTGGTTATGGCGGCTATTGTTTACCTAAGGATAGTAAACAACTATTAGCTAATTATAAAGATATTCCAGAAACTATTATTGGCGCTATAGTAGAATCCAATAGAACAAGAAAAGACTTTGTGGCTAAAAGGGTATTAGAAAAAGCTAATAATTTAAAATATGGTATTGAATCAAGTGATATTTCAGATAAAGAAATAACAGTTGGTGTTTATAGATTAACTATGAAAACTGACTCAGATAATTTTAGAAGTTCTTCTATCCAAGGAATAATGAAAAGAATTAAAGCTGAAGGTGCTAAAGTGATTGTATATGAACCAACTTTAGAAAATGGTACAAGCTTTTTTGGTAATGAAATAGTAAATGATTATGATGAATTTACCAAAAATAGTGATGTGATTATCGCAAATAGATATGATAAAGATTTAGAAACAGTAAAAGATAAAGTATATACAAGGGATGTATTTAATAGTGATTAATATAGAATATAGTTAATTAAAGGTGTTTATTTATGAATGAATTAAAAAGAACAGCATTAATAATGGCAGGAGGTAGAGGAACACGCTTCTGGCCTAAATCAAGAAAGAGTTTACCTAAGCAGTTTTTATCATTGACTGGGGATGGTAAGACTATGTTACAGCTGACAGTAGAAAGAATATTACCTATTGTAGATATGGAAGATATATTCATTTCTACTAATTATGACTATAAAGATATAGTTATCGAACAATTACCAGATTTACCTAAAAAGAATATATTATGTGAGCCAGTTGGTAGAAATACTGCTCCTTGTATTGGCTTAGGAGCTATTCATATCCAAAAGAAATATGATGATGCCATTATTTTTGTGATATCTAGTGATCATCAAATAAAGATACCTGAGCTATATAGAGATACTTTATTACAAGGTTCTTTAATAGCTAGTGAGAATAATAATATAGTCCAAATAGGTATTACTCCTAATTATCCGGAGACTGGTTATGGCTATATTAAATTTGATCCTGAACAAAGAAAAATATCTGCTTATAAAGTAGATAAATTTGTGGAAAAGCCTAATTTAGAAAAGGCTAAAGAATATCTTAAAACTAATCAATATTTATGGAATGCGGGCTTATTTATTTGGAAGGCTTCTACTGTACTTTCATGTATGAAAGAATTCATGAAAGATACATATGATAAATTAATGGTAATTCAAGATAGTATTGGTCAAGAAGATTATGAAGAAATATTAGAAAAAGAATTCTCTAGTATGGAATCTATTTCTATAGATTATGGCATTATGGAGAAGGCTGAAGATATATATGTAATACCAGGTAATTTTGGTTGGGATGATGTTGGTTCTTGGCTAGCAGTTGGTAGATTACAGAATAAAAATGAAGATGGTAATGTGATTAATGGTGATGTCATTACTTTAAAAACAGAAGATTCTATTATTCAAGGCAATAATAAATTGATAGCCATCATTGGCGTGGAAAATATTATTGTAGTAGATAGTGATGATGCATTATTGATTGCGGACGCGGATCATGCAGGTGACATCAAAGAAGTAATGGAAATATTAGAAAAAGAAGGAAGAGAAGAGCTATTATAAAAGCTCTTTTTTTAGATATATCATTCATTATGATAAAAAGCTAAGTCATGGTAGAATATAACACGTAATAAAAGAGGTGAATGAATATGAAAAAGGCATTAATAACAGGTATTACAGGACAAGATGGCTCATATTTAGCAGAATTATTATTAGAAAAAGGCTATGAAGTTCATGGCATAGTAAGAAGGTCATCAGTTCCTACTACATATAGAATTGATCATATTTTAGATAAATTATATATACATGAAGGTGATTTATCAGATTCTTCTAGTATTAATAAAGTAATTAAAGAGGTTGAACCTGATGAAATATATAATCTAGCAGCTCAAAGTCATGTTGGCGTTTCTTTTGAGGCAGCTGAATATACAGGAGATGTTGAT
This sequence comes from uncultured Erysipelotrichaceae bacterium, assembly GCA_902784015.1. GTDB lineage: Bacteria > Bacillota_I > Bacilli_A > Erysipelotrichales > Erysipelotrichaceae > Bulleidia. The sequence goes on from CACZTC010000009.1 coordinate 4,706, forward strand.
GCATTAGGTGTCTTAAGAGTATTAGAAGCTGTTCATTCTAATGGTCTAGATAATAAAACAAAAGTATATCAAGCATCTACTTCTGAATTATATGGAAAAGTAGAAGAAGTTCCACAAAATGAAAATACTCCTTTCCATCCTTTTAGCCCATATGCAGTAGCTAAACAATATGGATATTGGATGATTAAAGAATATAGAGAAGCTTATGGTATATTTGCCTGCAATGGTATTCTTTTCAATCATGAAAGCGAAAGAAGAGGAGAAACATTTGTAACTAGAAAGATTACTAGAGCAGCAGGAAGAATCGCAGTTGGTTTACAAGATCATTTAGAATTAGGTAATTTAGATTCTAAAAGAGACTGGGGTTATGCAAAGGACTATGTAGAATGCATGTGGCTAATCCTCCAACAAGATGAACCAGATGATTATGTAATAGCTACAGGCGTACAGCATACAGTAAGAGAATTTACAGAATTAGCTTTTAAATATGTAGGCATAGAGCTAGAGTGGAAGGGTGAAGGCTTAGAAGAAAAAGGCTATGATAAAGCTACTGGTAAGATGCTAGTTTGCGTAAATGAGGCATGGTATAGACCAACTGATGTTGTTGATTTATGGGGCGATCCTACTAAAGCAAAAACTAAATTAGGATGGAATCCACTAAAAACTAGCTATGAAGATTTATGTCGTATCATGGCTGAATATGATTTAGAACTAGCTAAAAAAGAACTAAAATAATAAATAAAGATTATGAGTAAAGATGGAATAGTAACCGAACAAGAAACTAAAGCATATTATCGTAGAGTAGTCGCGATGGCTTTTCTCGATATTCTTTTAGTATTATTATCTGTCTTTATAGGTCTTTGGGTTAGATTTGATTTTACTATCAGTCATATTCCAAAAGTATATATAGGCAAAGGTGTTTCTTATTCTATCGTAATATCTATAATAACTATTACTCTTTATTATTTTAGAGGTTTATATAAAGGTATATGGCGCTTAGCTGGAGTTTTTGAAGGCATCCGTATAGTCTCTACTTACATTATTCTATTACCTATTTATTATATTCTAGCTAGATTTATTGATACTTGTAGAATACCTTTAAGTTCTGCTTTTATAGCTTATTTTTTAAGTTTCTTCTTTTGTGTAGCTTTAAGATATGGCTATCGAGGCTTTAGGCATATCATGGCTTATAGAAATATATCAGAAGATGCTGAAAATGTATTAATAATAGGTTCTGGCCAAGCTGCAGCAGAAGTTATCAAAGATATAAGATTAGGCAAAAGATCAGAATATAAAGTCTGTGCTCTAATTGATGATAGTGAAGTAAAAATAGGTAGAGAATTAGAAGGCATAAAGATAGTTGGTAATAGGCATTATATACCTGAGGCTGTTAAGAAATATGATATAGATAGAATATTATTCTGTATTACTAATATATCTAGTAAGAATAGAAGTGAAATATTAAATATATGTAAAGATACTGGTTGTAAGCTACAAACAGTACCTGGTTTATTCCAATTATATAGTGGAGAAATAGTAACGAAATTAAGAGATGTTGAAATAACAGACTTATTAGAAAGAGATGAAATTCAAGTTAATAATGAAGAGATAATAGATGCTTTAAATGGAAAAGTTGTATTAGTTAGTGGAGCCGGGGGCTCAATCGGCTCAGAATTAGCTAGACAAATAGCTTCAGCAGGCCCAAGTAAATTAGTATTATTTGATATATATGAAAATAGTATTTATGACCTCCAACAAGAATTAATAAGAACTTATCCGTCATTAGTCTTAGATGTATTAATAGCTGATATGACAGATGAAGCTAGAGTAAGAGATATCTTACAAGAATATAAGCCGGATATTATCTATCATGCAGCAGCTCATAAACATGTTCCACTTATGGAAGTTAGTCCTAATGAGGCTATTAAGAATAATGTGAGTGGTACATATATCCTAGCTGAAGAAGCAGCTAAAGTTGGAGTAAAGAAATTCTTATTGATATCTACAGATAAGGCTGTTAATCCTACTAATATAATGGGAGCTTCAAAAAGATTATGTGAAATGATTATCCAAATGATGGATAAGAAACATAAAGATACTGTATATATGGCTGTTAGATTTGGTAATGTATTAGGCTCTAATGGCTCAGTAGTGCCACTATTTAAGAAACAAATAGCTGAAGGGGGACCAGTTACCGTTACTCATAAAGATATCATCAGATACTTTATGACTATCCCTGAAGCTGTATCATTAGTATTACAGGCTAGTTATTACGCTAAAGGTGGTGAAATCTTCGTTCTTGATATGGGAGAGCCAGTAAAGATAGATGAAATGGCAAGAAACTTAATAAAATTATCTGGGTTAAGACCAGATATAGATATTAAGATTGCATATACTGGTTTAAGACCAGGAGAAAAATTATATGAAGAATTATTAATGGATGAAGAAGGTATGGTTAAGACTGATAATAATCTTATCTATGTAGGTCATCCAATAGAAATGGACTATACAACATTTGAAGATAAACTAATTAATATTATGAAAGCAGCTAAGAATAATGATGATAATATTAGGGAGTTAGTAAAAGAATTAGTTGATACATATATATATAAACCAGCAAAACTAATTAGGGAAAAGGAAGGAGTAGTATCATGAATATTGGATTAATAATCGCTGGGGGATCTGGAGCTAGAATGCATCAAGATATTCCTAAACAATTTCTAACTGTTAATGAGAAACCAGTCATAGTCTATACTATGGAAGCATTTCAGAATCATCCTGAAATAGATGCTATTGCGGTAGTTTGTATTGAGGGATGGGATAATATGTTACAAGCCTATGCCAAACAATTTAATATTACTAAATTAGAATGCATTGTTCCCGGAGGAGAAAATGGACAAAGCTCTATTAGAAATGGTGTTTATGAATTAGAAAAAAGATTTAGCAGAGATGATATAGTTTTAATTCATGACGCTATTAGACCAATGGTTTCAAATGAAATAATTTCTGATTGTATTAGAGTATGCAAACAATATGGTAATGCAATTACAGTTATTCCATGTGCAGAAGCTATGTTAACAACAGAAGATCAAATAATTTCTACAGGTATTTATGATAGAGATAAATTAAAAAGAACACAAACTCCACACGCTTTTAAGATAGGTAATATTTGTGATTTACAAAGAAAAGCATTAGAACAAGGTGTAACTAGTGCAGTTGCTTCATGTAATCTAGCAATCGAAATGGGAGAACAGGTATATTTTTCTCAAGGCTCTGAAAAGAATGTCAAATTAACTACGGTAGAAGATATTGAAATATTTAAAGCACTATTAGAAGCTAAGAAATCGGAGTGGCTCAAATAATGAAATTATTATATGAAAGTCAATTGTGGATTGATAGTTTAGATAGAGTTATAAATAATATTCCACAAATTAAAGAATTAGAAGGAAAATCTGTATTAATCACTGGAGCTGCAGGCTTAGTATGCTCAGCAGTGACAGATATTCTAATTAGATATAATGAAACACATGATAATCATATCAATATAGTAGCTGCAGGAAGATGGCTAGAAGAAATGACAAATCGTTTTGGGGCTTATTGTGAGAAAGATTATTTTTCTTTTGCGCCATATGATGCTTCTAAAAGTGATAATGAGATAAAAAAACATGCAGATTATATTATCCATGGTGCTAGTAATGCTTTTCCGAGTGCCATTATTAATGAACCTGTTGAAACAATGTTAAGCAATTTTACAGGACTTTTATATCTTTTGAATTATGCAAAAGATAATAATTCTAAGCGTTTATTATATATTTCAAGTAGCGAAATATATGGAAAAAAAGAAAGTAGTGAACCATATAAAGAAGGTGAATATGGTTATGTAGATTTATTAAATCCAAGAAGTTCATATCCTGTAGGTAAAAGGGCTGCAGAAACATTATGTGCTTCCTATGCCCAAGAATATGGGGTTGAAAGTGTAATAGTAAGACCAGGACATATTTATGGCCCAACTGCAACTCCTATGGATAATAGAGCATCTTCAGCATTTGCTTATGCAGCCGCTAGAGGAGAAAATATTGAGCTCAAAAGCGACGGGAAACAACTTAGAAGTTATTGTCATTGTTTAGATTGTGCTTCGGCTATGATTACGGTCTTATTAGATGGCAAAAAGATATCTGCTTATAATATTTCTAATCCTGATTCAATTATTTCTATCAAAGAAATGGCTGAGTTGATGGCAAAAGCTGGGAATGTTAAATTAATACAAGTAGAAGCAACTGATCAAGAAAAAAAATCATTCAATCTAATGGATAATTCATCTTTAGATAGTAAAGGTTTAGAAGAAATAGGTTGGAAAGGAATATTCAACGCAGAAGAAGGTATTAAAGAAACAGTAAATGTATTGAAGGATATACTATAAATATCTATATTTGAAATATCAATATGTTGTTTTACGTGTATAATAAACGTTGTAAAACGTTTATTTTTTTATGGGGTTTTTAATATGAATAAAGATAAGTATTTAAATGATTCTAGATTTAAAGATATAAAACCATTTGATAAGAAAGTATGGTTATCTTCTCCTACTATGCATGGGGAGGAGATTAAATATATACAGGAAGCCTATGATACTAATTGGATGACTACAATAGGAGAGAATATTAACGAAGTAGAAAGACAATTAAAAGAGAAGATTGGGACTAATTATTGTATTGGCTTAGCAACAGGAACAAGCGCTTTACATATGGCTGTTAAGCTTGCAGGAGAAAAGCTATATGGTAGACCTAAAGCGGGACATGGATATTTAGAAGGTAAAAAAGTATTTTGTTCGGATATGACTTTTGATGCAACTGTTAATCCAGTTGCTTATGAAGGTGGAGAAGCAGTTTTTATAGATACTGAATATGATACATGGAATATGGATCCAGTAGCTTTAGAGAAAGCTTTTGAAATATATCCAGAAGTGAAATTAGTTGTATTAGTTCATTTATATGGAGTACCTGCAAAAATAGATGAATTATTAGAAATATGCAATAATCATGATGCATTAGTGATTGAAGATGCTTGTGAATCGCTTGGGGCAACATATAAAGGAAAGCAAACAGGTATATTTGGTAACCCAGCTTCAGCAATTAGTTTTAATGGTAATAAAATCATTACTGGATCAAGTGGCGGTGCTTTACTTACAAATGATGAATATTCTTTGAATAAGGTAAAAAAATGGAGTACTCAAAGTAGAGAAGATGCTCCATGGTATCAACATGAAGAAATAGGTTATAACTATCGTATGAGTAATGTTATAGCTGGAGTAATTAGAGGCCAAGTACCTTATTTAGAAGAACATATCGAACAAAAAAGAGCTATTTATAAAACATATAAAGAAGGCTTAAAAGATTTACCTATAACACTTAATCCATATGAAGAGGGAATCTCAGAGCCGACATTTTGGTTAACATGTATATTAATAGATGAAGATGCATTAGCACCAATAACATATTATGAAACTTATAGTGAGTATTCTATAGAGCCAGGGAAGTCTTCTCCTTCAGAAATATTAGAAGCTTTAGCAGCTTTTAATGCAGAAGGTAGACCAATTTGGAAGCCAATGCATGCTCAGCCAATATATAAAGATCATCCTTTTATTACAGTTGAAGGTAGATATAAAACAGTTGATGTAGGAATGGATATTTTTAGAAGAGGTTTATGTTTACCTAGTGATAATAAGATGACTATTGAAGAACAAGATAAGATTATTGATATAATACATAGGTGTTTTGAATAATGCATAAACAAGGAGTATATGAAAAATATATAAAGAGACCACTTGACTGTATCTTAGCTACAGGAGCTTTAATAGTGCTGTCTCCAGTTCTTGGTGTTACTGCAGTTTTAGTAAAGAGAAAACTAGGTTCACCAGTATTATTCACACAAGATAGACCAGGTAAAGACGGTAAAGTTTTTAAGCTTTATAAATTTAGATCCATGACAGATGAAAAAGATGAAAATGGTAATTTATTACCAGATGAAATTAGGCTAACATCATTTGGCAAAAAGCTTAGAAGTACTAGTTTAGATGAATTGCCAGAACTTATTAATATTATCAAAGGAGATATGGCTGTTGTAGGACCTAGACCGCTTTTGGTTAAATATCTAGAAAGATATAATACAACTCAAGCTAGAAGGCACGAAGCTCGTCCAGGCTTAACGGGGCTTGCGCAAGTAAAAGGGAGAAATGCTTTGTCTTGGGATGATAAATTAAAAATGGATGTAGATTATGTAGATAAGATCTCTTTTTTTGAGGATTGTAGAATTGTTGTTAACACATTAAAAATAGTTCTTAAAAAAGATGGAATATCATCTAATGCTTCGGTAACGATGGAAGAATTTATGGGAGAGAATTGATAAATGATTAACGATATTAAAACTGTCACAATTGTCGGAGGAAATGGAGTATTAGGTAAAAAGATAGCTGGGATTTTCGCGTCATTTGGAGGATGTAAAGTTTATATTGTCTCTAGAACTATTGAAAAGTCAGAAAGCGCAATAGAAGCTGCTGCTCTTTCTGTTAAAGCTTATTCAATAAAGAATCATATATTTGCTAAAACATATGATGATTTAGAAAAATGTTTCCAAGAGTCAGATTTGGTTTTTGAGTCTGTAACGGAAGATTATGTAATCAAAAATGAAATACACCAATTGATTAATAAAAGCATAGATCACGAATGTATAATCGCAACAGGAACTTCTGGATTATCTATCAATGAATTGTCTAAAAACTACAGCGATATTAATAAGAAAAAGTTCCTAGGAATGCATTTTTTCAACCCACCTTATAATATGACGCTATGTGAATTAATACCATCTAGATATAATGAATCAGATTATATCAATGATATAAAGAATTATTTAGAGAGACAGTTATATAGAGATGTAATTATAGCAAAAGATGAGCCGGGATTTGTGGCAAATAGAATAGGTTTTTTCTTTCTTAATGAAGCGCTGATATATGCCGAGAAATATAAATCAAATGGGGGAATAGATTATATAGATTCTATTCTAGGAAAATATACTGGAAGAAATATGCCTCCTATTGCTACTTCGGACTATGTGGGTTTAGATGTACATGGAGCAATAGTTAATAATATTTACGATAATACAGAAGATGATTATAAAAATTCTTTCATATTGCCAGAATATGTTAATGAATTGATTGCAAATAATAAACTTGGAGTAAAGGTTGGAGAAGGGCTTTATAAAAAAACAGACAATGGGCTATTTGTCTATGATATAGAAACAAATGAATATAGAGAACCAAGGCCATATAGATTTAGTTTTAAAGATCAAGCTATTGCAGAATTTAAAAAAGCTAATTATATAAAAGGCTTCGATATCATAAAAAACAATAAATCACTTGAAAGTAGAATATGCTTAGAATTTCTTTTGAAATATATTCTTTATTCATTAACAATAGGAAAACAAAACTGTACGAAAATAAGTGATTGTGATATAGCTATGTCATGTGGATTCAATTGGGTACCTGCTACTTCGCTAATAGAATTGTTTGGAGGAAAAGAAGAGATTAAGAATATTGCAAAATCATTGCATATGGAAAAGGCGAAAGGCATGGAACTTCTAGATGAGATAAAGCAATATGAATTGAATTATGAAAAGTATATAAAGGCGAGTAATTAAGAGGAGATGATAATGAACGAAGTATATATTTTAGGAGGATACCAAACTGATTTTGAAAGAAATTGGAGTAAAGAAGGTAAAGGAATTGTTGCTCTTCTGAAGGAAACAGTAAAAGGAGCTTTTGATTCAATTGATATTACCCGAGAAGAAATTATAAAGCTGAATAAAAAAAATAAAGTCGCATTATTTATCGGAAATTTTGCGGCGGAATATTATGTTAGCCAAGGACATCTAGGACCGTTGATGACAGAAGTGGATGAATGCTTTTATGGGGTTCCATCTGCAAGATATGAAGCTGCATGTGCTTCGGGATCTGTGGCTTTAGATGCTGCAATAACCAAAATCAAATCAGATGACTATGATTTAGCAATTGTGATAGGTTGGGAACTAATGAAAACTGTAGATTCTAAAACGGGAGGAGATTTTTTGGGAAGAGCAGCTATATATGATATCGAAGCAAAAGGAATTGATTTTCCTTTCCCAAAGCTTTTTGGAAAACTAGCTGAAGAAACAATAAAAAAATATCATTTAGATGAAGAAAGATATAAAAGAAATTTAGCTAAGATCTCTGATATTAACTATAAAAATGGAAAAAGAAATAAAAATGCTCAAACTCGAAAATGGTTTATGAATGAAGAGCAAGCCAATTCTAGAGGTATTAAAACAAATGATAATGTGGGCAGTATATTAAGTGTATCTGATTGCTCTCAAGTAACTGATGGTGCTGCTTGTGTTGTACTTTGTTCAAAAAATTACATAGTAGAAACATCTAGAAATATATCTAAGTTTCCTGTTGTAAAAGGATTTGGTTGCAGAGTTGCACCGTTTGAATTTGAAAAGAAAATAAAAGAAAGTATGGATGAAAAGTATATTCTTCCTTGGACAAGGCAAGCTGTTCTCGACGCATACAATAGAGCTGAGCTGACTTTGGATGATATAGATTTTTTTGAAACACATGATTGTTTTACTTCTAGCGAATACATGGCTATTTCTGCGTTTGGAATAACTGAACCTGGTAAAGAATATGAGGCTATTGAAAGCGGAATTATAGATTTTGACGGAACAAAACCAATAAATCCTAGTGGTGGGCTGATAGGTTGCGGTCATCCAGTAGGCGCTTCAGGAGTAAGAATGTTTTTAGACTTGTATAAACAAGTTACGGGACAAGCGGGAAAGTACCAAATTGAAAATGCTAAGAATGGTATGATGCTTAATATTGGTGGTAGTGCAACCACTAATTATTGTTATATAGTGGGGATGAAATAATATGAAAGATATAATAATTGTTGGCGCTGGAGGATTTGGTAGAGAAGTAGAATGGCTGATAAGGAGAATTAACGAAGTAAATAGAACTTGGAATATACTTGGTTAT
>CACZTC010000010.1 GCA_902784015.1 uncultured Erysipelotrichaceae bacterium
ATCCAAATATTCTTCGTTACCATTAGCATCCATACGAATGGCAGCATTTTCCCATTTATAAGTACCTACAACACCATCAAACGCTATGATTGTTTGATAAACATCACCAGAGCCATCTACTTTAGGAATTGGTTCTCCACCAGTTAGTGCTTCTTTAGTTGTATCAAAAATAATGAAATGATTACCTTCATATCCTGCTATACCTTTACCATCAGCACTTGTCATACCTGAGGTATCAACTTGGAAGCCCTGGTGTGAAGTCATTAATTCACCAGGAATGAAAATTGCACTATCTCTACTTGAGCGATCACTGTTTACTATGCTTTGGTCAATCCAGACATCTGCAACAGGAATAGTATCCGCAAAAGTGCTTCCGCTTCCTTGGTGAAGTCCTTCTACATTTTGACTTACATTACCATTGCTCATCTCAGCATCAGTAACAATAATATGATATGTTGTGCCATCATTCATGGTTACATCCATCCATTCTTCAGTATGGAATGGTTGATATGATACAACCCAACGAACTGTACCTTTTGGATTATTGGTTGGACGATATTCAACAGAATTATTACCATCAGCATTAAAACGCTTAATATAATTAACACCCTTGTCATTACCCATAATCACACCAAAGAGCTCTGGTGCACTTACTTTTACAGCTTTAACTTCGCCTTCAACGCCTATTTCTTTTAATAATTCAGATAGCTTAATTACACTTCCACCTTCTAATACATATTGTTTATCACCATATGTGAATTCAACAGTATAGTAAGAGAAGCCATCAGTAGTAACTGTAGCTGTATCACCATTAACTTCTACATCTAATACTTCAGCAGTTAAAGTATTCTTTTCTTCCTTCATATGGTAAACATTAGTTTCTAATTCTTTATCTTTAACATTTTCATGAGAGAAGGAAACTAATACATTCTTACCATCTGCAGGTTGAATTTCATTACCATCTTTATCTACTACTTTTATATCAAATGTATATGATTCTACTACATTAGCATTTTCATCTCTAACTTCTTCAATTGCTTCTTTAACAACTTTTTCTACTTTCTTTGTTACTTTTTTCGCAACTAAAGAAGATCCTTCAGGGAATATACCTTCTTCTTCTTGTACATTAATAACTACATTATCAATAGTAACTTTTTCATCAAAAGCTATCACTGCAGTTTTAGGTGTTTCTACTATATTATTATTTGTATTATTTTCTACTGTTTCTTCAACAGGCTCTACTACTTCTATAGTAGGAGCAGGAATCTCTTCTACAACAATATTTTCTTCTTCTATTATTACTTCTTCTATCTCTTCTTGAATAGTTTCTTCAACTACTTCTTCTTCATTTATTATTTCTTCTACTAAGATTGTTTCTTCCTCTATCTCTTCACCATCTTCAGCAAAGATGATAGCTGTATTAGAGAACATATTTAAAACAAGCGCAAAAGAAAATATGAAAATAAGCGCTTTCTTCATATATTTAACTTGAGGTATAAAATTGTGTCTACTTCTTATCACTTTTGTCCCCTAGTTTTTCCGTAATATAGAATGCGTAAGAAAAGTAGTCTAAAAAACATTTTTCTTTCGCTATTAATATTTTATTGAATGCCGGTCAACATTGCAAGTAAAAAAAACTTATTTTTTCTTATTTTTAACTTGTTTTTTCGGCAATGTAGAATGTCAGAAAATTGATCATTTTATATGATTTTTAATAGTAAAGAATATTTATATGATATTCATAACTCTATTGTTAGTTATTAAAACATTAATCAAACTATCTTCTTCTAGTTATGAAGATAGTGCATTTATGTATAATAAAATAAAGTGGAAATAAGAATAATAAAGCAAAGATGATAATAATCACCACAGAACTGATTTCATATGCAGGATTATTGCGTTTACTAATTTTATTACTAACTGCCATATTACTTCTCCTGTCCCAACTTATATTGAATAGCGTATATAATCGCAATGATAATAGCTAAAACAACACCCATCGCATTAGCATATCCATAACGATATAGTTTAAATGAGGTGTAATAAATGTAATACATGATAGTATCTGTCGAATGGTTTGGCCCGCCACTAGTCAATAATTGAATAAGCGCAAAACACTGGAATGAATTAATAGTTGTAATAATCAATATATTGAGAGTCGTAGGCATAATTTGTTGCCATTTAATACGCCAGAATATTTGATTTCTTGTTGCTCCATCAACTTGCGAAGCTTCTATTAAAGATTGATCTACATTACCAAGTGCTGATACATAAAGTACGATAGGTTGGCCAACTGAAGTCGATAATAGGATGAAAATGATACACCATAAAGAAGCTATTCAAGATAAAGCATTTGATAATAATAATGGTGAAAAAGTATTTTATACAGAAGATTGTTATGGCTTTGTGAATACAATTAATACAAAACCTTTTACAGCTCGTTATGAAGCTCATAAGAAATATTTAGATTTATTCTATTGTATGGAAGGCATAGAAGAAGTAATTGTAACGCCTTCTATAAATAAAAAGATTATAGAATCTTATATAGAAGAAAAAGATATTTATTTCTTAGAAGCACCTCAAGATATAAAAATCACCTTACAGAAAGGTGATTATATAATCCTATTTCCAGAAGATGGCCATGCTCCAGGAATTGGAGATAGATCACTTTTAAAGAAACTTGTTTTAAAAATTAAGATTTTGTTATAGTTGTTTCTTGCCTTCAATATAAGTTTGTTTGATGGAATAGTTATCATTTAATATAACTAAATCTGCGTCATATCCCACTTGGATATGACCTTTTTGTTGGTCAATTCCTAAATATTTACAAGGATTACTTGATATAGAAGCTATTGCATATTCAAATGGCACAAAAGCTTCTTCTACTAATATTCTTAAACCTTCATTAGTTCTTAAAGTAGAGCCAGCTAATGCTTTAGAACCATGTACTAAATGTGAAGATCCATCTGGATAGATTTCTACCACTTGGCCTCCAAAAGAGAACTTTGAACCAACAGGATAGCCTTTACACATTAAAGCATCTGTAACCATGATGCCATGGTCTTTTTTCTCTTGGAAGAATAAAGATAATGCTTCTTTAGTTGTATGATTGCCATCACAAATAATTTCTGAATATATATCATGCGCTTTTAAAGAAGCTCCAACTGTACCATTTTCACGATGATTAAAAGGACGCATCGCATTAAAGGTATGAGTAAAACCTTTAGCGCCATTAGCTATCGCCATCATAGCTTCATCATAAGTTGCATCCGTATGACCAATTGATACATTGACCCCATGACTACTACAATATTTTGTTAACGCAAAATTATTATCATTTTCAGGAGCTAATGTAATAATTTTTATTTCTCCTTCAGCCGCCTTTTGGAATATCTTAAATTGATTAATAGAAGGCTTAATAATATATTCTTCAGGTTGCGCGCCTTTATATTTCACATTAATAAATGGCCCTTCTAAATGAATACCTAAAATCTTAGCGCCACTAGGCTTCTTCTTTTTCACCTTAACAATTTGTTTTAAAGCTTTCTCTAAGACAGTAGGACTTTGGGTAACTGTTGTTGGACAAAAGCCACATATACCTTCTTTAGGTAAATCCTTTGCCCATTTTCTTAATCCTTTTTCACTTCCAAGCGTACTATCGAAGCCAAGATATCCATGAGTATGTATATCATAGAAGCCTGGCACAATTCTAAGATTCTTATAATCAATATCCACTTTCTTTGTGCCATAAGGATAAATCGCCTGTATCTTTCCTTGTTTTATTTCTATTTGTGCTTTGATAAATGTAGAAGCGATATATACTCTTTTACTTTGAATAATCATAGATTTTCATTTCCATTTCTTTTATACAAAGATGACAATTTAAAATGATTCTTTAATAATTAAATATCAGCAGGGAAAAATACGATATTGTCATCTATAGTTGGACCATGAACTAAGCTATATACAACTGTTGAAGCATTAGATATTTCTTTAGTAGATCCGTCTCTCATCAATATCCATATAGCTCCAGAATTATTCTCATGATAAGGGACATATGGTCTTTGTTTAACTGCATCTTTACCCATATAATATTTCTCATCATAGCCAGCTTTTTTTAATTTAGCTTTTAATTCTTTTATTACTTTTTCAGAGCTATCAGTATATTCAAATAGATGTCTATCTCTTAGTCTTAAAGCTAAATCTTTAACTATTTCATCTTCATGATGAACTAATTGCGCGAAGCCCCAATTAAAAGAATAATCATCTAATTCAAAATATTCATCTAAAGTTAATTCTTTTTTAGTTAATAAAGCTTTAAAGAATGGTAATTCTTCTTTTTCTTTAGCTTTTAAATCTTTTAATCTTTTAAATAAACAATGTAATAAATATTCATAGCTACGAGCGACAGGATGATAATAAACTTGTAGATACATATGATATCTAGACATAATATAATTCTCTATCGCATAAATACCACTTTGTTTAATAACTAATTTATTATCTTTAATACGAATAGTACGGAAGATTCTTTCTAAATCGAATTCCCCATAAGCTGTTCCTGTAAAATAAGCATCACGTAATAAATAATCCATTCTATCTGCATCTAGCTGCGAACTAATCATCTGCGATAAAAGCATATTTTTAGCTTTATGTCTTATAACATCAGCCACTTTTTTACTTAAGCCTTTTTTACAAGTCTCAAGTATCTTTGTTATTTCTGTTTTATTTTCAATAATGCGACATGAATATTCCTCATGAGAAGTATTAGTGATTGTCTCAAAAGCATGACTATAAGGGCCATGACCAATATCATGTAATAAGCCTGCTAACATGACGATGATTTTTTCTTCTTCACTTAATAAATTTCTAATATCATCAACTTCTGTAACTAGTCTTCTAACTAATTCATAGACACCTAATGAATGCGCAAAGCGTGTATGTTCAGCGCAATGATAAACCATATTAGCTCCACCCAATTGTCTAATCCTTCTTAATCTTTGAAACCAAGCACTATTAATGACATCCCATATTACTTTATAATCCACTCGAATATAACCATGAATTGGATCTCTTAATACTTTTTGTTCCTCTGTCTTTATAAAATTATTCATTTCTTTTCCTCTAATAAAACTATTGCTTCCGCTAATACGCCTTCTCTTCTACCCACAAAGCCTAGACCTTCTCCTCTAGTAGCTTTAACACTAATATTATTAATATCAGTATTTAAGGCCTTAGCTATATTAGCTCTCATCTTATCTATATGAGGAGCCATCTTAGGCTTCTCTATCATTATTAAAGAGTCTACATTATTAATAATATAACCTCTTTCATCCATCATCTTATATACTTCTTCTAATATAGTTAAAGAAGAAATACCTTTATATTTATCATCAGTATCAGGAAAATGCTTACCTAAATCACCAAGTGCTAATGCACCTAAAATAGCTTCAGCTATTGCATGTAATAAAGCATCAGCATCGCTATGACCTACTAAGCCTAAATCACTTTCAATTTCCTCGCCACCTAGGATCAACTTTCTATTTTTACCTAGGGCATGTATATCACTTGATTTTCCTATCCTCATATCTAAAAGTTTAGCACAAATAGATTAAAAGACCTTTATAATTGAATTATGAATATAAAAATACCTGATTATGTCAAAGTAGTAATGAATGAATTAACTTTTAATGGTTATAGCTGTTATGTGGTTGGGGGAGCTGTAAGGGATGCTATTTTAGGTAAAGAAGTTCATGACTATGATTTAACTACTAATGCAAAGCCAGACGAAATGGTTAATGTTTTTAAAGCTTTTATGACTATCCCAACAGGTCTTAAACATGGCACTTTAACAGTGCTTTCTAATAATCATCCTGTTGAAGTTACAACTTATCGTTTAGATACAGGTTATGAAGATCATCGTCATCCTAATAGCGTCGAATTCACTACCAATCTTCAAGAAGATATCAAAAGAAGAGACTTCACTATTAATGGTTTAGCCTTCAACAATAATGAAGGTTTATTAGATTATTATGGTGGCTTAGAAGATATTAATAATAAGATTATTAGATGTATCGGTAAAGCAGATGAAAGATTTGAAGAAGATGCTTTAAGAATATTAAGAGCTTTGCGTTTCTCAGTCCAATTAGATTTTGAAATTGAAGAAGAAACTAAAAAAGCGATATTTAATAAAAAAGAATTATTATCTTTTGTTTCAAAAGAAAGAATAAGAGATGAATTATTAGGCATCTTAAAATATCCATGTAAGAATATCTTTATAGATTATTTAGATATATTTAAAGAAGCTTTATTCTTCTTTCCTAATCCATCTAATAAAACCTTAGACTTATTAAATAATGATAATAATGAATATATTAAGTTAGCTCTTTTATTAGATGATATATCTCTAGAAAGTGCTAAAGATTTATTAACAGAATTAAAATTATCTAAGCATGAAATGAATCAAATCTTAGCTTATTTAAATAATAAAGATATTGAATTCAATTCACGTATTGATCTTAAACATTTCTTATCTAGCTATCCATATTCTTTAGAAGATTATTTAATTTATCGTAAAGCTAGAAATGAAAGATTTTTAATATATAAAATAAATAATTATATGGATGAAATAAATCAAAGAAATGATATTTATACATTAAAAGATTTAGCTATTAATGGTGATGATTTAACTTCTTTAGGCTATCAAGGAAAAGATATATCAACTTTATTAAATAAGGCCCTAACATTAGTCATCGAAGAAAAAGTAGCTAATGAAAAAATAGCTCTTTTACAAGCTATTCAATAATATATTGGTAGGCTAATCTTTCTGTTCCATCAAGCATTATTACTTTACCGCAATATAAGAAACCAAATTTCTTAATAGCTCTATTCATTGGGCCATTTTTTTCATGTGTATCTATTCTTAAATTATTAATATTATTATCTTTAGCTACTTTGGTAGCATAATTAAATAATAAATTAATATAATTATTGCCTCTTTCCTTATTCCTTATTGCGCATCTATGTATTACTACATAAGCTTCTTCATTTAACCATTTACCTTCAAAGATAGTTTGATAATTATCTTCATTTCTTAAATTATCTCTAATAAAGATACTAGCAGTACCAATAAGCTCATCATTCTTTTTAAGAATATATAAAGAATTATCATTTAAATCTTCTTTTAAATCTTCAATAGTTGGATAGGATGGATTTTGCCATTGAGGTATATCCATCTCTTTCATGATCCCTTTAGCTTCCGTGATGATATCTATAATATCTTTTAAATCATCTTCATTAGCTAATAAAATAGATAAGTCCATCATCTTTATAATTTCATGAATTCTGCAACATCTAGCACAAATATTGTTGCCCCACCAACATTAATCTCTACTGGATAATTCGCATAACGAGCTAAATCAAAATTAGTATTAGTTGGTAATACTTCCGTTCTTTGTTTAGCTTCTTGCCCAATAACATCAATGCACTCTTTAACTTTTTCATCTTCCGTACCTACAATTAAGGTCGTATTACCAGCTCTTAAAAAACCACCTGTAGTAGATAAACGTGTCATATAAAAACCATGTTCCATAAGTGCTTCGCCAACTGCCCCAGCATCATCATTAGATACTATCGCTAATATTAATTTCATTCCTTTTACCTCCTATACATTGAAGCGGAAGAAGACAATATCTCCATCCTGCATCAAATATTCTTTTCCTTCAATTCTAATTTTCCCATGCTCCCTTAATGCTACTTCTGATTTATATTCCATGAAATCTTCATAACTATATATCTCTGCTTTAATAAAACCTTTCTCAAAGTCAGTATGAATAATACCAGCGCACTCTGGTGCTTTCATACCTTCTTTAAATGTCCAAGCTCTACATTCTGGCTCCCCAACTGTAAAAAAAGTTCTTAAGCCTAATAAATGATAAGCAACCTTTATTATCTTTTCCAAGCCTGATTCTTCAATGCCAAGATCATTTAAGAAAGCTTCTCTTTCTTCTTTATCTAAGCTTGATAATTCCTCTTCTATTTTAGCGCTAATTGGAATACACTGGCTTCCTTCTTTTTCTGCAAATTCTTTTACTTTAAGGAATAAGTCATTATTATCAACTTCAGCTATATCTTCTTCGCTCATATTTGCGATATATATCATTGGTTTTCTTGTGAGTAAGCCAAAGCCTTTTAATACTTCTTCATCATTATCATCTAAATCTAATAATCTTAAGCTCGTACCTGCTTTTAAAGCTTCTTCAAATTTGATTAATGAATTATATTCTCTTAAAGCATCTTTATCCTTAGTTTGAGCTTTTTTCTGAATACGGGCGATACGATTTTGAACAGTTTCTAAATCAGCTAAGCATAATTCTAAATTTATTTCTTCAATATCGCGAATTGGATCAACACTACCTTCAACATGTTCTATATTCTCATTAATAAAGCATCTTACCACATGACATATTGCATCAGTCTCTCTAATATTAGCCAAGAATTGATTGCCTAAACCTTCACCTTTTGAGGCACCTTTTACTAAGCCCGCAATATCAGTAAATTCAAAAGTTGTATAAATGGTTTTTTTTGGATTATAGTATTTCACAAATTCTTCCATTCTTTCATCTGGCACCTCCACCACCCCAACATTAGGGTTGATGGTAGCGAATGGATAATTCTCTGCCAATACTTTACTATTAGTAATTGCGTTAAATAAAGTTGATTTGCCTACATTAGGTAAACCAACTATTCCTGCTGTTAATGCCATAGCTTATTCCTCATCACTTTCTAAAATGATGCGTACGGCTTTTTTTTCAAAGTCATGTCTAGAAAACATCACGATTGCCCCACATCCTTCACATTTAACTTTTATATCTGCTCCCATGCGGATAATTTGCCAGTTTTTGGATTTCTTACATGGATGCATTTTTTTCATTTCTACAATGTCATATAACTTATAGCCTTGAATCATAATACCATCCTTCTTTTATATGATAATAAAGTATTACTCAACAACATACATATCGTCATCGGACCTACCCCTTTTGGGACTGGTGTGATAGCTTTAGCTATATCACATACTTTATCAAAGTCCACATCCCCACATAATTTACCTTCTTCATCTTTATTTATACCAACATCAATTACATAAGCCCCATCTTTAACATAATTATCATCTACCATCTTAGCTCTACCAATCGCAACAACGAGAATATCTGCTTCTTTACATAAGGCTTCAATATTCTTTGTTTTAGAATGAGCGATTGTAACTGTGGCATTTTCATTTTGAAGAAGTCGCGCAATAGGAGTACCTACTAATTTACTTCTTCCTATCACAACAGCTCTCTTACCAGCTATCTCACATTCCATCTTCTTTAATAATTCCATTATGCCTAAAGGTGTACAAGGATAAAAGCCTCCCTCTTCACCTAAAAATAATTTACCTACATTAATTGGTGTTAAACCATCAACATCCTTATCAGGATTAATACAAGCGATAGCCCTAGCTTCATCAAAGCCTTTTGGTAAAGGTAATTGTAAAAGAATACCATCAATCTCATCATCTTTACTAAGATCAACTAATAAATTCTCTAATTCTTCTTGACTAATATCTTCTTCAAGATGCTTAGTAATAGTATTAATACCTATTTCTGCACATGCTTTCTCTTTTCCTTTTATATAAGAAAGAGAAGCATGATTATTACCGACTAAGATAACTGCAAGTTTAGGAAGTCTATATCCTTTCTTTGCATAATCTTCTATTTCTAATGCCATCTTTTCTTTTAATTCTTTACTTAATTCGTTTCCATAAATAATATTAGCCATTTTACCACTCCTTAGAATCTATAATTATTGTTACAGGACCATCATTTAATAATGATACTTTCATTTCGCTACCAAAGATTCCTTCTTCTACTTTAATATTTAATTTACGTAATTCTTCATTAAATAATATATATAATCTTTCAGCTATTTCTGGCTTAGCTGCTTTAGTAAATGAAGGTCTATTACCTTTATTAGTATCACCATATAAAGTAAATTGAGAAATAGATAAGAGAGATCCATTTACATCAATTAAACTTTTATTCATTTTACCTTCTTCATCTTCAAATATTCTTAACTTACTTATTTTATTAGCCATTTTTATTATTATATTCTCATCGTCGTCTTCACTAATTCCAACTAATACTAAAAAGCCTATATTTATTTGACCATTAATATTACCTTCAATTGTGACTTTAGCTTCGCTGACTCTTTGAATAACTGTTCTCATATTTGAAATTATATCATTTCTTAAGACAAGCGAAAAAGAAGAATATACAAGCTGTAAGCGTTTTCATTATGTTAGAAATATGTGAAATGTAGCTAATTTGTTGAAAAATAGGTCTCAAAAGTCATAAAATATACGTATGTTGAAAAATTTAAAGTCGACATCACGGTTGGGTAGTTTTTATGCGGGCATAGCTGTTGCATCTATATGCATAGCAGCATTACCAGCATCAATAGTCTTAGCTAATAGCGAAGATGAGGCAGCTATAAGACCATTAATTGAAATCAGCATGGCTGATGTCAATCCTAATGAAACCTTAAAGAATGCCATCATTGAAGCTAAAGTAGCTCAAGATGATTCATTAAGCTTATCTGATCTAGATATCGATAAAAGTAAAATAGAAATAAATGGCTTCGATAGAAATCAAAGTGGTATTCAGAATGTTACAGCTAGAGTATCTCTAACAAGCGAAGGAGATTCTTCAACATTAGCTTATACATTCATCCAGGATGTTACTGTAAAGATGGTAAAGACTGGTGCTCCACAATTAAAGCTGAAGAGTGAGTCGGTTATAGTAAATAATGGTGATAGCTTTATCCCTACTAACTATATTGCCTATATTAATGATGATTCTGGTGTTCTACCAATGTTGGAAATCGAAGAAAACGTTAATATGGAAGAAGACGGAACTTATCCTGTAACTTATACCGCTATTGATATCGAGGGAAATAAAACAACTGCCGAATTATTAGTTGAAGTTAAGACTCCAGAAGAAGTAATTCGCGCTAGAGAAGAAGCTGAAAGAAAAGCTCGTGAAGAAGCTGAGAGATTAGAAGCTGAAAGACTTGCTGAAGAAGAAAGAATCCGTCAGGAAGAAGAAGCTGCTAGAATAGCTGCTGAGCAAGCAGCTGCAGCTCAAGCTGCCCAAGCAGCTCAACAAGCAGCACAAAATAGTACTACCACTTATGCGAACACTCCGGTTTATGGATCTGGTTATAACCCATATGGTGGCGGTTGGTCTAACTGTACTTGGGGAGCTTGGGAATTAGCTTACCAATATGGTGGCGTCGCTTTACCTAGCTGGGGTAATGCAGGATCATGGGTATGGGGTGCCCAAGCTTCAGGTTATGCAACTGGATCAGAGCCAAGAGCTAATGCCATCGCTGTTTATACTAATCATGTAGCTTATGTAGATGGTGTTGAAGGCGGATCAGTTCATATCCAAGAAGGTGGTTATCTAGGACATTATATGTCTAGATGGGTATCTCCATATAGTGATGGTTCACAAGCCTTAATTGGTTATATATATTTACCATAACAATAAAAGCCAAGATGATTAATTCTTGGCTTTTTTAATAGCTATTCTTTAACCTTTAATAAACGTAATGCATTTATTATACATAATAGAGCTACTCCCGTATCCGCAAATATTGCCATCCACATATCAGCTTTACCTAAGGCCCCTAATATTAATATCAATATTTTTATTAATATAGCTCCAACAATATTTTCTTTTGCGACTTGGATAATTCTTTTTGAATTCTTATAAGCTAGCGGCACTTTAGCTATATTATCATCCATAACTACAATATCTGAGGCTTCAATAGCCGCATCACTTCCTAAGCCTCCCATAGCTATACCAACTTCAGCTTCTAATAATACAGGCGCATCATTTAAACCATCTCCCACAAAAGCGCATGGACCTTCTGTTTGAATATTTCTTACTTTTTCAACTTTTTCTTGAGGTAGACATTCACTATATGCTTCATTTATATCTAATATATTAACTACTTCTTCAACAATACTATTAGTATCTCCTGAAACTAAGACAGTTTTAATATTTAAATCCTTTAATTCATTAATTGTCTTTTTCGCATTATCTTTTATTTCATCTTTTAATAATATACAGCCTTCATATTTATTATTTTTAGCAACATATATATTACTAGTTTTATGATAAAGCGGAACATCTATATTGCTTTCTTGCATGAATTTATAATTACCAACCAATATATCATCACCATGTATATTAGCTTTTATACCTCTACCTGCTATCTCTTGAATATCTTTTATATTACTATCTTTTATTTCTATATCTTTTTGAATAGCTTTAGCTAAAGGATGATTAGAATTCATTTCGGCTAAAGCAGCTAACTCTAATATTTCATCCTTATTTGAAGCATCTTTTATTTCCGCTACAACAAATTCCCCTTTTGTGATAGTTCCTGTTTTATCAAAAATAATATTCTTTATTTGACTTAAGCTTTCTATTACATCTGCTCCTTTTACTAATATCCCTTTTCTAGATAAACCACCAATCCCCGCAAAGAATGATAAAGGAATAGATATAACTAGAGCGCACGGACAAGATATAACTAAAAATGTACACGCTCTATATATACCGCTATTTATATCTTTAGTTATTATATATGTAAAGCAAGCTGTTAATATCGCAGCAACCACAACTAATGGCGTATAATATTTCGCAAATTTAGTAATAAATCTTTCGTGACTTGATTTCTTTATTTCCGCTTCTTCTATTAAAGATAAGATTTTTTGGACAGAAGAATCTGCGAATCTCTTAGTTGTCTTTATTTTTATGACGCCTGTTTCATTAACCGTTCCACTAATTACTTCATCTCCAACATCAACATCTTTTAAAATAGATTCTCCTGTTAAAGAGGAAGTATTAAGGCTAGAACTACCTTCTATAATGATGCCATCAAGCGCTATTTTCTCGCCTGGCTTTACTATTATTATTTCCCCTATTTCTACTTCACTAGGATCAATTCTAATTATTTCACCATTTCTTATCACATTAGCTATATCACTTCTAATATCCATTAATGAGCTAATTGATTTACGTGAATGTTTAACAGCTAAGTCTTGTAAGAATTCGCCTACTTGATAAAAAAGCATTACCGCTGTAGCCTCACTATATTCTCCTAAATATATAGCCGCAATTGTAGCTATAGCCATCAAAAAATTCTCATCAAATAATTGTCCCTTACCTATATTTTTAATAGCTTTTAATAAAACATCATAACCTAAGATTAAATAAGCTATTAATACTATTATTGTCTTGAGATTAGCTGATAAAAATAAACTAATAATAAATAATATAAGCCCAATAATTAATCTAGAAATGATTAATTTATCATTATCCATTTCTATTTCTTGAGATCCTTCTTCAAAATAGATAATTGCTTCTTCCTCTTCTTTTTTAGTTATTTCATATACTTCCTTTTTTATTTTTTCTAAATCTGCATCTTCACATTCAAAACTAATTCTTTCATGAATATAACTAACATATACATTATTGATACCCTTAATCTCATTTAATTTTTCTTCTAAATGTTTAGCACAATTCTCGCAGTCGAGACCTTCTATTCTATATTTTCTTGTTTTATCATTTTCAATTATTATTCTTTCTTCTTCATGATGATGGTGGTGATCATGATGACAGCTACAATGATCATGGCATTCATGATGTTCTTCTTCTACATCTATCTCTGGCTCTAATTCTTTGATAATATTAATAGCTTCTTCTTTAATCTTATTAAAATTATCTTCTTCACATATAAAAGAAAAAATACAATCAGGATATATTACTTCAACATCACTGATGCCTTCTATTTCTTTTAATTCTTTTTCTAATTCTAAGGCGCAATTATTACAATCTAAGCCTTCTAAATATAATTGATATTTCTTCATAATAATAGTTGAACAATTGTTCAACTATTATATTATTATACGCATTTATATTAGTCAATAAGCTTAAGCTTTCTTTTCTAATTCTTTATAATATTCAATTCCTTTTATATCTTTTATTTGGTAAATACCATTATCTTCTCTCATCAAATTAGCTTTAAAAGATCTACCTTTTATAAAATTACATTTTTCTAATACAGCTTGCATAGCTTTATTATCTTCATTGATATAAGCTTCTACTTTTTCACAATATTTATGCTCTTTTAATATATTAGTAAATTCATTTAAGGCTTTAGTACCTTGGCCTTTATTTATATATTTATCTTTTATTACTAAATCTAATTCACCTACTTTATCTATTATTATGACTTCAACTTTGCCTATCATTTCTTCCTCTTCATAAATACCATAGCTTATTAATCTTCTCCCTTCTGCTTCGCCACGATTAAGAGCCTCAATATAACTATCAGCTTTATCGCCTTCAAAAGGTATATTAATAGCCATCAAGCATAAAGATTGATTGATATCTTTATATAAATCTTCAATCATTTTATGATTAATATTTTCATTCTTTTTAAGCATCATCATCTTTAGTATATCTTATTATGTTATTATTTTACTTATGATTAAATGCATTATTACAGATTTAGATGGAACTTTATTTTATAAACATGGTAAAACCCATTTTGATTTAAGTAAAGAAAATGAAGCTAGTTTAGCTTTGATGAAAGAATATAATATACCTTTATATATAGCTAGTGGCAGAGCTCCTATATATACTCATGCCATATTAGATAAATATGGTTTTAGTGATCATAAGATAGCCGCTTTTAATGGAGCCATATTAGAAGATAATGATAAAAGAATTAATACATATTTATTAGATAAAAAAGATATAAATATTATTTATAATTTCTTATTAAATTATGAAAAAGATATTAGTTGTATGCAGTTAATGAGCGTAGATGCGCAAAGAATCTTCCATAATTTACAAAGTCATGAAATAGAAAGATATAAAAAATATCATAGACAATTAGGTTTAGGTAGCATTAATAAACAGGAAATAAAAGATTATTTAATTTCTAATGAAGAATTAGAAATAGCTAAAGTAATGTTGAATTTTGAAAATGAAGAAATAACTAAAGAAATATACAACATACTTATTGAAAAATTATATCCTGAATATTTTGTAGCCCAAAGTTTTGATACTTTTATTGAAATATGTAATCCCAAAGCTAGTAAAGGTAATTTAGTGAACTATTTAATGGATCAATATAATTATTTAGCTAAAGATATAGTAGTTATTGGTGATTCATTAAATGATATGGGTATGTATATAGGAGAAGTCAATAAATTTGCGATGAATAGTGGCGATGATTTATTAAAAGAAAAAGCCGACCATGTTGTAGACGACTTTTCCAAATGCGTTAATTATTATCTGAAATAATTCTATATTTCTTTTCCTCTTCTTCTTCAAGAAGATGATAAGCTACTTTGCCAACAAGTGTTTTTGGTAATTCTTCTCTAAATTCTATTTCTTTAGGTATAGCATATTTAGCGATATGAGCTTTGCAATAATTTAATAATTCTTCTTCTATTTCTTTACTTGGATGAATACCTGGCTTAAGCATAATAAAGGCTTTTACTGCCTGCATTCGATATTTATCTGGTATACCTATAACGCAGCTCATCTGTACTTTTTCATGAGCATCAAAGATATTCTCTAATTGGGCTGGATATATATTATAGCCAGAACTAATTATCATTCTTTTAGCTCTACCTTTAAAATATATGAAGCCTTCATTATCCATGGTTCCTAAGTCGCCTGTATAAACCCAAGTCAAACCATCATCATGCCTGCGTAAGGTATTTTTTGTTTCCTCTTCATTATTCATATAGCCCTGCATAACAGTAGGCCCAGCTAATAAGATTTCTCCTTCCTCACCATATGGTAATTCTTCATCACTATCTGGCTTTACGACTTTGATATAAGTATCTGAAAAAGGAATACCAATACTACCTTCTTTATATCTATCTCTAGGCGTCAAGCAACAAGCTGTAACAGTCTCGGTTGTACCATAGCCTTCTCTAACTTGAATAGAAGATTGATGATCAGCTAAGAATTTATCAAATTTCTTCTTTAATTCAATAGACATTGAATCTCCACCTGAAAAGACTCCCTTTAAGCTACTCAAGTCAGCCCCTTCCATCGATGGAAGACGTAATAAAGCTTCATATAAAGTAGGTACACCCGCAATAAAATTACATTTATATTTAGTTATTAATTTAGCATAGCTTTTAGCAGTGAAGCGTGGCACTAATATGCATCTTCCGCCCTGAGATAACATCGTATGAATACAAACACCTAAGCCAAAGCCATGGAACAAAGGCATCGCCGCTAACATCTTATCGCCAATTCTAAACATAGGATTAGCTGCAACTACTTGTTGGCCTAAAGCATTAAAATTTTTATTGCTTAACATAATGCCTTTAGTAGTGCCTGTAGTACCGCCAGAATAAAGAATAACTGCCGTATCCTCGCCACCTACTTCTTCTTTATAATTATAGAAACAGAATTTACCCATTTTAATAAACTCACGCCATCTAATAACAGGAGCATCTTTAGGTATCTTTTCCATCTTTCTTCCCTCTGTTAGCATATATCCTGCTTTAAGAGGCTTAGATAATTCATCTTTAACGCTGGCGATAATAATATTTACTATATTTGTATTAGCTCTAACATTTTCGAATTTATTATAGAATTGATCTAATGTTATAGCTGTTACACTATTAGACTCTTTTAAATAGAATTCTATTTCTTTTTCAGCTGATAAAGGATGAATCATATTAGCGATAGCACCTATCAAATTAATCGCATAAAACATATGAATAGCTTGTGGGCAATTAGGCATAGCGATAGTTACTTTATCACCTTTTCTTACCCCTAATGTCCTTAAGCTTTTAGCGCACTCATTAATCTTTTCTATTAGCACTTTATATGTAGTGCTTTTTCCCATAAAGTCAAAAGCTATATTATTTGGATATTTTTCAGCTATCTTTTCTAATGCTTGATACATACTACCTTCAAAGTAATTCAAATGCATAGGTACATCACCCATTGAATCCTTCCAAGGTGTTTTAGCTGTAATTTCACTCATAGATTAACCTCCAATTAGTGGACTTTATTCATTTTATCATAGTCTAAATATATGATAATTATTTAGAATATATTATAAATAAATAAAAACCCAGTATTAATATACTGAGTTAATGCGCCTCAAACAGGGCTCGAACCTGTGACCTAGCGGTTAACAGCCGCTCGCTCTGCCGACTGAGCTATTGAGGCAGTGAAAATATAATATCATTTTCAAGTGGTGTTTGCAAGTAAAAATGAGGCTTATTAGGCTTAAAAATTCAGTCAATTTTCACTTTTCAACTATATTAATTTGTTATAATAATTAAAACTATTTTATGGAGGTGAAAGAATGGCAGATAATAGACCACATTCAAGAAAAAGACATTCTTCTGGCAAGGAAACGTCCGTTAATAAACGTGGTGACGCCTTAGATGAAGTAGTAGAAGAAGTCAAAAAAGAAGTTGATGAAAGATATGATAATTTCACTCAAAATTCTTCAAAAGTTAATAGAGATGTTAATGGTGATAAGCCTGTTGAAAGAGGCATCATAGGTGACATGATTGGTAGCACAATCAATTCTAGTTTGAATAATAATAATCAAGCTAATAATAACTACCAATCTTCGCAAAATAATCCTTTCGCTAATCAACAATCATCTAATCCTTTTGGTTCAGGTAGCAGTCATTTTGGTAATAACCAAAATCAAAATTCTAATCCTAAACCTTATGGAACTAACCATAATCAAGGGGGCAACCAAAACCCTTTTCAAGGAAACGTAACAGGAGGAAGTAACTACAATAATAGACGAGGTGGCGGTAGTTTACTAAGAACTATTATTATCGCTCTATTAATATTCTTTTTAATCTCTTTTCTATTAAGAACTTGTTCTGGTTCTAGTAATCCTACTGTTGCGACAACCCCTACTCCAACACCTACCGCAACTCCTACCCCAACTCCAACACCAACTCCTACTGCACAATCTAGCTTATTTAACTTTGGCTCTTCCACAGTTAATAATGTTGGTTATGTAAATGCTTCAAGTAATTCTTTAAATACTAATGTAACTAATGGTGCTAGAGATAAATATACAACTATCAAAGGTAATGGCGAAGATACGATTACTATCTTTGTATATATGTGCGGTACCGACTTGGAATCTAATTATGGTATGGCTACTGCTGATATCCAAGAGATGATTGGCGCAACTGGTTCTGAAAAAATAACTATCGCATATCAGACTGGTGGTACTAAGAAATGGCAGAATAATATCATGACTAATGGCGCAATTGAAAGATATGTTCTTCAAAATGGCCAATTTGGTAAAGTGAATTATCAAAATAGAGCTGCCATGACTGATGCTGCAACATTAGCCGATTTCATTCAATGGGGAGCACAAAACTTCCCTGCCAATAGATATATGTTAATATTCTGGGATCATGGTGGAGGTTCTGTAACTGGTTATGGTTATGATGAAATCTATCCTAATGGTTCTATGACGGTAGATAAAATATCTCAAGCTTTAGAAGCTGGCGGCTTAAAGTTTGATATCATTGGCTTCGATGCTTGTTTGATGGCTAATACAGAAACTGCAATGGCCGTAGAACCTTATGGCGATTATTTATTAGCTAGTGAAGAAACAGAGCCAGGAACTGGTTGGTATTATACAGACTGGTTAACTAAATTAGCAGCTAATACATCAATGGCTAGTGTTGAAATAGGTAAGAATGTTATTGATGATTTCTGCACTAAGACTCAATCTGGTGGTTCTTCTAGCGATATTAATACATTAAGTATTATTGATTTAGCTGAATTCAAATATAGTGTTCCTTCATTATTATCAGCAGTATCACAAAAGATGACTAGTGATATGCAAAGTAATAATTACCAAGCTCTAGCTGATGCTAGAAGTGTAGCTAAAGAATTCTCTAGTTCACAAAAGCTTGATCAAATTGACTTAATACATTTCTTAGAAGTTTATAATACAAGTGAATCTAAAGCTTTATCACAAGCTTTGCAATCATGTGTTAAATATAATCGTTCAAGAAATATAAGTAATGCCTATGGTATTAGTATTTACTTCCCATATCGTAATACACGTTATTTATCATCTATTATTCAAATCTATAAGAATATGTCCTTCAATGATGATTATGCTGAAGCAGTTAAAGGCTTCGCTAATCTACAAGCATCTGGACAATTAGTCACAAATAGCACATCTAATTCATTATTTGATTTATTAGGTGGCTCTCAAGTATCTAATGGTTCAAGTTATAACTCAATTGATTTAACTGAATTATTAACTGGTGGAGGCTATGGTGGTTATTCATTATTAGATCTATTAGGTGGAGGTCAACAAGTAACATCTAATGATTATTATGATTTATTTTCAAGTTTCTATGGAAGAAATCATTTAGATTCAAATGATTTAGTATTGACAGATAAAGGTGATACTAAAGTATTATCTCTATCAAGTGAACAATGGGAATTAGTACAAGATGTTAAATTAAATGTTTGGGTAGATGATGGTACTGGTTATATTGATTTAGGTAATGATAATATCTTTGAATTTGATGATGATGGTGATCTATTAATGGTTTATGATGGATTGTGGGTAGCTATCAATGATCAAGTTGTTCATTATCAACTAGATTATTCTGAACAAATGGATGATGGCACATGGTTAACTAGAGGTCATGTTCCTGCAATATTAAATGGTGAAGAAGTGCATCTAATTATTGAATATTCAGGTGAAGAAGAATTAGGTCAAGTAGTTGGTGCTGAAAGAGTATATGAAGAATATACTATCCAAGGTAAATTAATGCCAATTAATGAAGGAGATACAATTGATTTCATTTGTGATTATTATGACTATGATGGTAACTTCAATAATCGTTATCTAATGAGTGAACAAATCACAGTTGGCGCTGATGGCTTAGAGGTTAGTGATATCAATATCTCTAATGACACAATAAAATATGGATATGTCTTACAAGATATATATAACTCTCAAAGACGTACACCAATGTTAGATTATTAATATACCAATTCTATTAACGGATAATTGAGGCTGTAATAATACTTACAGTCTCTTTTTTTATTATCTGAATACTGTCATGGGTTTTTGCTACTTTTTTGAATTTTTTTTCCCCTGATTTCATCACGGATCAATCGCTCGACCTTTTGTTGCAGATTTTCCTTGGAATCATCATTGAAATGGACTTTTACTCTATACATCACCTTGCCTACTTTCTTGAAAACAGTGGGTGCCTTTTCGTCCTTTTCCCGTTCGTTCAATACTCCAACTTCTTTCGTTTGCAATAAAAAAGGAGCAGTGGTTTTCACTACTTTGAAAGTATGTCATTTCATCAAACACCAATTTCATCCAAACCAATAGAAACCATCATTCTGTGATTGAACAAATGCCTCTTTTGGTACTTGTTTATACACCTGATGAACATTCATATAATCTGGCATAGGACTCAACATTCCGATGATACCACTTGGTATGCATATTGCACTAATGATTGGTGATGATGGACTTATTAAAAATACAGTAAGCGGTATAATTCCTAAAAGAATTGGCATCAAGCTCATAACAACGAATCTAAGTCTGCTAATTTTCTCATGGCAAACTGCAAAAGCTGCGAATTTTTCAATCGAAATCCCTATATATACCGTTTGCTCCTTATGATAACAAATCGCATGTAACAATTCGTGAACCGGCATCAAAATCAATCCTATGAGAATCCCAACAGGCACAAGAGCCGGATAAACAGTTCGTGTCCCCAACAAATGCCACTTGATGTAGATAATTAAGAGGCAAAGCAAAAAAGGAATGATGCCGTATATGATACTGGCGGTAAAAATATTCTCATTTCCAGCTATTTTTACAACATTTTCCGGTAGCGTCTTTTCAGGGAACCCGCTATTCCATTTTTTATTACCGCACCAGATTATATGTGGCATATCACACCTCCTACACTTTACTTATTTCTTTCTTACACTTGCCTTGGCTTCTTCCTCTATGGGAAAGAGCCTACTTTCTCTGCCTTTGTCTAACTTATTCTATTTTGCAATCCACTCCGGATTCTTTTTGGTTCCACCTCTCGTTATAAGCTCCGCCTCTTGTAATTTTGCCACAATCTTTTTTACTCCACCGAGACTAAGGCCACACGCGACTGCAACATCTTGAAGATGATCGTATCTGTGACTCTTAAGGTATTTTAGAACCTTGCTTTGATTATCTGTCAGCCTGAGTGTTGCTTGCTTTTTCTCTTTCTCTTTTCTGATGGATACAATGTCTGGTTCAAAGCTAAATGGTAACGTAACAATAATCATTCCATCATCAAAAGAAAATGCATCTCTACCATAGTTTTTTACGATTTCCGGTATGCCGTGTCCACTTTGCTCTGAAAAGTCACAAGCA
>CACZTC010000011.1 GCA_902784015.1 uncultured Erysipelotrichaceae bacterium
ACCATGATATGGTAAATTAATAATATCTTCATACCTATGCACTATGTCCTCCAACTTGCCTATTTCTATCAATCGTCGTTGCACCATCAAGTAAATCAATCCCCTTTAATAATATATTTTTACCATATTTATCTTTTATATTAAGCATAACTCTCTGTAAATGTCTTTCACTAACTTCTTCTTCATATTCTCTTTTTAATGTTCTATCCACCGCATCAGCATCACTAAAAATATCAAACTGCTCATAACGAACCTCATTTTTTACAACATCTTCATTTATAACATTATTAGCCGTAATATTAACTCTTCTAACCATTAACTTTTTATCAATAATTCTATTAAATAAAATAATTATATTCTTCATAAGCACACTAGTAGATGAAGTATAATGTGAAATATTAATTCTACCATTAGAATGTTTAGGAATTAATCTACCATATCTATCAGTAACAACTTCACCATGATAATTATCATTAATATTAGATACATCATAACCAATCGTTAAAACCAGTTGATTAGTAACCAAATTCCTTCTCACCAATTCTAAAGATAAAAGCTCCATCATCTCTTCTATAATTAATTTTGTTTTAACATAATCATAAGCCTCATGTAAAACCTGTCCTGAACTAATACAATTACTCTTAGGCTTATAATTTTTTATATCACAAAGACTTATCGGTTCATATCCCCAAGCATGATCTATAATTAGTTCCGCATTAATCCCAAATTCATCATAAAGAATGCCATCATTTTTTAAAGAAAATCTAGCTATATCTCCCATTGTATATAAACCATATTTAGCTAATCTTTTCGCATAACCACTACCAACTCGCCAAAAATCTTTTATTGGTTCATGATCCCATAATAATTCGCGATAGCTTCTTTCATCTAATTCCGCAATTCTAACGCCATCTTTATCAGCTTCTTTTCTTTTCGCAACTATATCCATTGCGACTTTAGCTAAATATAAATTAGTACCAATACCAGCTGTAGCTGTTACACCAGTATTATCTAAAACATCTCTTATAACTTTAATTGTTAATTCATGTGCACTCATCTTATATGTTTTCAAATAACCACTAACATCAATAAAAACTTCATCAATTGAATATACATGAATATCTTCAGGTGCAAAATATTTTAAATATGTATTATATATTCTTGCACTATATTCAATATAAAAAGCCATCCTTGGTTTAGCTATTAAATAATCTACACCTAGAGAATAATCATTTTCCAAATCTTCTATAAAATAGGATGTTCCTTTAACTTTCTTTATATTAGCTCTTTTCGCTCTAGCAGTATTTACTTCTTTAATTATTTGTTCAACTTCAAAAAGCCTTGGTCTACCAGGTATCCCAAAACTTTTTAAAGATGGCGAGACTGCCAAACATATAGTTTTATTAGTACGCGACATATCCGCAACTACTAAATTAGTAGTTAGAGGATTTAATCCTCTTTCTACACATTCAACACTTGCATAAAATGATTTTAAATCTATCGCTATATAAGTCTTTTTATCCATCTACTAAATTATAATTCAACTTCATATAGTCTATGGCATATTTTATTAGTAGATTTTTCTAATACTTCATATGATTGGTGTCCACAAGCTATTAAGATATAATCTTCAATTCCTAAAGCTATTGCTACTTCTCTATCATGATCCGTATCACCAATATATTTACACATCTTTGCGTCTATCTTAGATTTATTCATCCACTCTAAAGCTCTATCTATTTTTGAGCCTGCATGTAAATTATCTATACCTATTAATTCATCGAAATATTTATCTATTCCTAATGCTTTACATTGTCTTATTAAATTATCTTGCATCGAAGCTGAAATAATAATATTCCTATATCCTTTAGCTATTGCTTCCTCTATTTTTTCTATAAAGCCATCCATTAAAGGAATAGTATTAAATTCTTTATTATAAATATCATTAAATTCGATAGAAATATCATGGAAATCTTCTTTTTCAAATGTATAGCCAAGATCATAATAATAATCAATAACAGGAAATCTAAAATGATCACGATACCATTTAAGATCATAATCGTGATACATATTTCTATCCTTCAACATTTTTATTTCTATATCGAAACATAATTGCGTATCATCAATTATTGTTCCATTAAAATCCCATAATATATATTTCATGATTTTCTCATTCTTTTATATTTTTTAGGAATATAATTCTTTATTATTTTTATTGCTTCCTCTGCTTTATCATCACTTAAATTAATAATTTTGGGATTTACTTTTCCATCTTTATCTTCTTTTTGATTATTCATAGTGAAATATAAAGAAGTACCTTTATCATTTTTACCATAATCCCATGCATTAATATCATCCCAGATATAATGTTTGCCAGTAATAGAAACACCTTCTTCACCAACACCATCTCTTAATAAATAGAATAATATAATGACAACGATTGTAAGAATTAAGCGAAGATAATCCATAATTGTATTAGTTTGATAAGTCCATATTGTAGAAACTATCATTAATGTTACTAAGACCATAATCATTATTAATAAAATCTTAGGTTGTTCATCTTGAATTGTAACTTTACCTCTAAGACGAATAATTCTAAGCGCCATATAAATGCCTAGTCCTAAAAAGACAACATTGATTAATATTTTTATCATTTCATTCATACTTTAGTAATTCTAGCACATGGTTTATAAAATTTACATGCTATAATCATAAATATGAAAAAAGAAGATTTTATTCCTTACCTAACTAAATTTATTATAGTAAAACTCAATGATGGCACTTATGATGCTGGATATATTTCAAATCCAGATGATTTTTTAAATGATAATAATGACACTAAATTAGTATTACTTAATGGCTTATTATATTCAGAAGTCTCTTTAGATAATATTATTGATATTAAAGTAGCTAATCGCGAAGATACAGTAAAAATACCTATAGTTGGTTATGAAGATGATACTATCATGGACCCAATTGAAATCGAGAATATAATAAATGAATTATATGATAATTCATTATTAGATGATTTAGATATAGATTTAGATTCTTTATTAAAAAATGATGATGAAATATAAAAAAAGGGGGTTGCCCTTTTCTTATGCCATCATATCTTTTAGAGATAATTTATAACCATCTTCATCAGCATCAACCATAATAGTCCTACCTGCTATATCAGGGTTTTCTAAGATTATTTTTGCGACTTCTGTTTCTATTTCTTTTTGGATATGACGTCTCATTGGTCTAGCTCCATAAATTGGATCCACGCCATAAGTCAATATTCTATTTCTAGCTTTTTCGCTAACTTCTAATTCAATATCTTTATCTTCTAATCTTACTCTTAATTCATTTAAGAATTTATCCGCAATTAGGGCTAATGAATTCTTATCAAGAGCGTTAAAGACAACTATTTCATCTATTCTATTAATGAATTCTGGCTTAAAGAATCTTTCTACTTCATCTAAATAATGATTCTTTCGCATATTTAAGTCACTCTCAAATGCATATTCACTACCTAAATTAGATGTCATAATGATAATAGTATTCTTAAAGTCAACAGTAACACCTTTAGAATCGGTTAATCTACCATCATCAAGGATTTGTAGTAAGATATTGAAAACATCAGGATGCGCTTTTTCTATCTCATCAAGTAATACAATGGAATATGGATTACGTCTAATTGCTTCACTTAACTGACCACCTTCATCATAACCAACATAACCAGGAGGAGCTCCAATTAAACGTGAAACTGAGAATTTCTCCATATATTCAGACATATCAATTCTTACTATCTTTGATTCATCATCAAATAATTGTTCAGCTAAGCTTTTAGCAACTTCAGTTTTACCAACGCCAGTTGGACCAAGGAAAAGGAATGAGCCTAAAGGTCTATTAGCATCTTGTATATTAGTTTTCGATCTAATAATTGAATCAGATACTGTTTTTAAAGCTTCATCTTGACCAATTACTCTTTTTCTTAAATAATCAGAAAGATTTAATATCTTTTGTCTTTCGCTAGACATTAATTTTGTTACATCAATATGTGTCCATCTTGATACAACTTTCGCAATCATATCTTCATCAACTACTTGTTGAATCATTTGAAGATTCTTATTACCTTCGCCTTCATTAATGATTTTTTCTAAATTAGGAATGGTTTCATATTTTAACTTAGCAGCTTTTTCATAATCAGCATCATTTTGAGCATGTGTAAAATCTAATTTAGCTTTCTCTAATAATTCTTTTGAAGCTTTTACTTCATCCATTTTCTTCTTTTCTTCTTCCCAAATAGAGAATTTTAAATCTTTATCTTTTTTGAGATTCTCTAATTCTTTTTGAATTTCTAATAATCTCTCTTTAGCTTTATCATCTGTATCATCTTTTAAAGAAGTCTCTTCAATCTGTAAAGTCATAATTTTACGAGATAATTCATCTAATTCTTTAGGCATAGAATCCATCTCGACTCTAATTGACGCACAAGCTTCATCTATCAAATCTATCGCTTTATCAGGTAGATAACGGTCAGTAATATAACGATTAGATAAAGTGGCAGCAGCGATAATTGCTTCATCTTTTATTTCAACGCCATGATGTGATTCAAAACGATCTTTTAAACCTCTTAAAATACTTACAGTATCTTCAACTGTAGGTTCATTGACCATAATCTTTTGGAAACGTCTTTCTAAAGCTCTATCTTTTTCGATATATTTTCGATATTCATCAAATGTAGTTGCACCAATACATCTTAGCTCACCACGTGCTAACATTGGCTTTAATAAATTTGCTGCATCCATTGAACCTTCTGCTTTACCTGCACCTACTAAATTATGTAATTCATCAATGAAAAGAATAATATTACCTTCTGCTTTTTGAACTTCTTTGAGGACCCCTTTTAATCTTTCTTCAAATTCACCTCTAAATTTAGCGCCAGCAATTAAAGACCCCATATCTAATTCGATTAATCTTTTATCTTTTAAGCCTAAAGGAACATCGCCATTCATAATACGCCAAGCTAAGCCTTCAACTATAGCTGTTTTACCTACACCTGGCTCACCAATTAAAACAGGGTTATTTTTAGTTTTACGTGATAAGATTTCTATTACTCTTCTTATTTCTTCATCACGTCCTATAACTGGATCTATTTTGCCATCTTTAACATCTTGAACAATATCATGTCCATACTTTTTGAGAGCATCAATTTGTCCTTCATTCTCTTTTTCACTCATACTCAATCCCCCTCTTCTATCTTCTTCTGCTTTTTCAATATCATTTCTATCAATACTATATTTACTTTTGATTTCTTTTATTAAAGTATTATCTGTCTCAAATAAAGCAATTAATAATACACCTGTAGACATATATGTATCATTAAAATGATTCATTTCTTTTTCAGCATTACCATAAGCTATCATTACATCTTTTGATAATCTAGGCTCTAAAGATCCTTCTACAACAGGTAATCTATCTATTGCTTTTTCAACTAATGTTTGCCACTCTTCTTTTTCGATATTTAATCTTTCAAGAATACCATCAATACTATCGCCACTAAGCATAGATAAAAGTATATGCTCAGTACATATTTCGCTATGATGTTTACTTATCGCTTCATTAATTGCGTTAGCTATTACCATCTGCAATTGTTCTGTCATTATTTCAATATTCATGATTTACCTCCTCGAAACCTTAATGGAAAGATTTCTTAAAGCGTGACCAAATACTATCGCCTTTTTTGGTTCCTTGGATTTCTTGTAATTCTTTATACAATTCCTTTTCGCGTTTAGAAAGATCTTCATCAACAATTACATTAACAGTAACAATTTGATCACCTTTCTTCCCGCTTCTAAGGTCTTGAACACCTTTGCCTTTTAATCTAAATTGTTTTCCGCTTTGCGTTGCGCTAGGTATTTTCATCGTTACATCCCCGTAGATAGTAGGAATATCGATATTTGTACCAATTGTCGCATCAACTGCTGAAATTGGAATATCTAAATAGATATTATTACCATCACGATAGAATTTATCATGACGTTGGACATTTATTTCTATATATAAATCACCATTACTACCGCCATTTAATCCAGCTTCACCTTTTCCTTGTATACGCAAAGATTGGCCATCATTTATGCCAGCAGGTATATTTACATCAACATCAACATTCTTTCTAATATATCCTTTACCCTTACAATGAGTACATGCTTTTTTAATCTTCTTACCTTTACCATTACAATCTGGACATATACCTTGAGTTTGGAATATACCAAAAGCCGTACGTTGTTGTTTTAAAACTTGGCCACTACCATTACATGTATTACATGTTTCAATATCACTAGGATTCTCTGCGCCGCTTCCTAAACAATGTTCACAGCGCTCATCATAATCAATATTGATACTTTGTTTCTTCCCAAAACATGCATCTAGAAATGGCACATTTATGCGCATATATCTATCCTGACCTCTAACAGGACCATTTTGGCTTCTTCTTCCTTGATAGAAAGAAGAAAAGCCAGAGCCCATACCAGAGCGACCAAATATATTATCGAATAAATCACTAAAGTCACCATATCCTCCAGCAAAATTAGAGAAATCAGAGAAGCCACTACCATCCATACCGCTGAAACCAAATTGGTCATAAGTAGCTCTTTTTGTAGGGTCACTTAATACTTCATAAGCTTCATTTATTTCTTTGAACTTTTCTTCAGCATCTTTTTCTTTATTGATATCAGGATGGTATTTTTTAGCGAGTGAACGATAAGCTTTTTTTATTTCATCTTCACTTGCGCCTTTACTAAGACCTAACACTTCATAATAATCTCTTTTATCTGCCATCGCTCACCCTCCTTTCTATAGATTC
>CACZTC010000012.1 GCA_902784015.1 uncultured Erysipelotrichaceae bacterium
AGATTACTATATAGAGCTGTATTAAATCGCGAAGCTGATAGTAAAGGATTAAATAATTGGCTTTCGATAATGGATGAGCAAGTTACTAAGACATATATTATTAAAGGCTTTGTGGAATCTCCAGAATTCACTAATTTATGTAAATACTACAAAATTGAAAGAGGTTATGTAATTCGAACAGCTTATCGAGATATGAATTTAAGTGTTACTAAATTTGTGAATAGATTATATTCAAAATGTTTAGGACGAAGAGCTGATGTAGGTGGTTTAGAAAACTGGACTAAAGCTTTAATCAAAGACGGTAAAACAGGTGCCGAAATAGCTAGAGGATTCTTTGAAAGTCAAGAAGTAAAGAATAAAAAATTATCTAATAAAGAATTAGTTACTTTGATGTATAACACAATTCTTGATAGAGCACCAGATAATGCGGGTTTGAATTCTTGGGTGAATAAAATGAAAAAAGGCATGAGTTCCTTAGAATTATTAAAAGGTTTTGTGGAATCTCCGGAATTTAAAAAATTATGTGCTAGCTATGGTATAGAAGCAGGTACGATTAGTCTAATAAAAGAGGGTGGCACTGTTAAATCAGACGCAAAAAGTATTATAACTTATCTAGTTGATAATCTAGGCTATCCTAAAGCTGTTGCATGTGGTATCGCAGCTAATATGTGGCACGAAAGTAATTTCAAACCAACTGTTCAAGATCCTAGCGGAACCTTCTATGGCTTATGCCAATGGGGTTGGGGAAGAAGAACTAACTTGTTCAATTGGTGTGAAAAGAATGGTTATGATGCTACTACCGTTAAAGGCCAAATACATTTTATGGATTATGAATTAAAGAATAGTTATAATAGCACTTATCAAAAATTATTAAAGGTAGCTAATAGCGCAGAAGGCGCAAGTGATGCAGCTAGTATATTCGTAAATGGATATGAAGGCGCATCAGTTGATGGCGGAAGATTTAATACTGCATATAATTATTTCAATCAATATTAATAAAAAAATAAAATAGAGTAATATATAAATGCCAACAAGCTTGAGTATGCTAGTTGGCATTTATTATTAGTGGTAAAATTATTAAAGAAATGGAGGCTTTATATGAGCATAAGAGAAAGATATGAAGAATGGTTAAATAATTTAGATAAGAATGATCCTTTATATAAAGAATTAATAGAAATAAAAGATGATGATAAAGAAATAGAAGAAAGATTCTATCAAGATATTACATTTGGTACTGCTGGCTTAAGAGGCAAATTAAAGGCAGGAACTAATTGTATGAATAAATATACAGTAGCTAAAGCTACTCAAGGTATTGCGAATTATATTATTTCTTATGGCGAAGAAGCTATGGAAAAAGGAGTAGTAATAGCACATGATCCTAGATATTTCTCTAAAGAATTTTCACAATTAGCTGCTAGTATATTTGCGGCTAATGGGATTAAAGCTTATGTATTTCCAGATTTAAGACCAACACCTGAATTAGCTTATATGATTAATTATCTACATACGACTTCAGGCGTTAATATTACGGCTAGTCATAATCCTAAAGATTATAATGGCTATAAAGCATATTGGTCTGATGGCTGCCAAGTTAGTAGCGATGTTGCGGAAGGTATGCTTAAGGAAATAGATAAAGTAGATATTTGGAATGGCATTGAATATTATGATTTTGATAAAGGCATTCAAGAAGGATTAATAGCAGTTTTAGATGAATCATATGATAGAGCTTATTTAGATCATATTGAATCACTCGCAATACATGAAGGTGATGAAATAGATTTAGATATACCTTTAATTTATACACCATTAAATGGCTGCGGTAGTATACCTTTTGCGGAAATGATGAAAGATAGAGGTTTTACAAATTGGCATATAGTTGAAGCCCAAAGAGAACCAGATCCAGAATTTACGACAGTTGGTTATCCTAATCCTGAAGATCCTAAGGCCTTTAAATTATCTGAAGAATTAGGTAAAGAAGTTGGTGCTGAATTATTAATGGCAACAGATCCAGATGCAGATAGATTTGCGATCGAATTAAGAAATGATGAAGGAGAATATGTACCATTGAATGGTAACCAAGTAGGTTATTTATTAGTTAATTATATTTTAGAAGGTCATAAAAGCGCGGGCACATTACCATCTAAAGGAGCGATGGTTAAATCTATTGTGACTAGCACAATGTCTAGCGAAATGGCAGAAGCTTATGGTGTAAAAATGTTTGAGACATTAACTGGCTTTAAAAATATATGTGGCAAAATACCTTATCTAAAAGAAAATGGCTATACATATTTATTTGGCTATGAAGAATCAGTTGGTTATGCTGCTAGTCCAGAGATTAGAGATAAGGATGGCATAAGCGCAGGTATGTTAGTAGCTGAAGCTGCAGCTTATTATCGTAAACAAGGTAAAACACTTTATCATGTTTTAAATGATCTATATGAAAAATATGGATATTATGCTGAAGATGCACATAATTTAATTCTTGAAGGATTAGAAGGCAAGGCGAGAATTCAGCGTATGATGGATTATATCCGCGCTAATACACCTAAAGAAATAGGAGGATATAAAGTAGATAAAGTTATTGATTATATAAATGGCTATGAAGATATTCCAGCGCAAAATGCGATTAGATTTTTCTTTGATAATAATAGCTGGATGGCAGTAAGACCTTCAGGCACTGAGCCAAAAATTAAATTCTATTTCTATACTAAACAAGATAGTAGAGAAAAAGCTATTAATGTCGCCAAGGAAATTAAAGAAGGAATCTTAGATATAGTTAATAAAGTTGAATAAAAATGATTAAAAGATATTATCAAGGTTTATTGAGTATGAAATATAGTCCACTCTTAGTTGGTGGAGCTTTATTAGTTTTCTTATGTGCTTTTTTGGATGTCAAACATCCAGACTCTTTTTATCAATATTTATTAATAGCTAGTGCGATTATTCTCTTATTCATTATGTATTTATATTATGGTAAAAAAATAAAGATACATAAAGATATCAAAGCTATAAATAATGTCGATAAATATTTAGATGCGAAAGTAATAGGTGACTCATTCATTCTTGAAGATAATATGCTTATCCAAAATAAAGATGGTATCAAAGAATATCCAACCAATAATCTTATCGAATTAACAAAAGTAGAAGCTAAAAAACCTACGATAAAAGTTGATAGTGGGATTAATTCTTATCTAATAGAAGCTAAAGATATTAATGAATTAGAAAAGTTTGTAGCTTTTTTAAAAAGAAAAAATCCCAATATTATTATTAATGGGATTGAACCTAAAGGTAGTGGATTATTAAAAGATTTAATATGAAAATAATTAAGATGCAGCAGCAGCTTGTTGTTGCCGCTGTATTTCTAATAGGGCAGAAACTACTACAGCGCTAGTTAATTCAACATTAGTATTCATATAATGGGCAGCACAAACCATAACAGCGTGTTGCCTTCTTTTTGATTTACTAAATATGCCATAGCTACTTTTTAGATATTCACTAACATCACATAAATCTTGAACAACTTTATTATTATCTAGATGTAGATTAGCTAGAATAGATAATGGCACCAATTCGAAAGAATGTGAATAGCGAAGACCGCTATTATAAGCTAAATCATAAAGTTCATAGAAATTATTACATTTAGTTTCAGTATTACCTTCACATAAAGCTAAGGCGTGGCTTACTGACTGCAAAGCATTTTTAGAAAATAATGAAAAAGATTCTTCTAATCTACGATAAATAATTTCACTTTCTTGAACAAGCGTATAATTGGATTTTATATTCATTGAGAATAGGCCGGCGAAAGGAATATCTTCAGTACTAGTCAAAAATAGATGTTGATTCTTCATATAATTATAGGTAGCCATAGTTCTTTCCGCATTTCGATAATAAGTTGCAGAAGGAACCAAATCGGTCATAATCATAGCTAAATATGTTAAATAAGCATTAGGAGGAAAATATGTTCTAAGAGCTTCATAAGCTGCTAAAGCTAAAGCCATCTTAGTACCAGGATCCTCATCCGCGGCTAACATACAAGTAAATATCTTTTCTCCATTTCCACGAAAAGAAGAAAAAGGTCCATTATTAGTTCTGATGATAGTTTTACATAATTTCAACATTTCTTCATTAGCTTCACATTTTTGTGCTAAAAAATAATAAGCTGAAACAGCTCTCAATTCTAAGGTCATACTAAAAGGAAAAGTCTTCTTTAAGACATTTTGATTATGAAGGAAATCTTCACAAGTTTTTATAAGAGCTTCATTCATGAAATAATCTTATACTACTTATTTCATATTTACTATACAAAATGATTATCTAAAGAATAGTATGCTAAACTTATCTTAATGAATAAAGATACAATTGTCGCAATAGCTACAGGTAATACAAAAGGGGCTATATCCATCATCCGTATATCTGGTGATGATGCTTTTAATATTACTAATTCAATTATTGATAAAGATATTAGTAAGATGAATGGATATACAATCGAGCATGCCACAATAAAAGATGAAGAAGATATCATAGATGATGTATTAATTAATATTTTTAAAGCACCTAAATCATATACAGGAGAGGATGTTATTGAGATTAATTGTCATGGTGGCTTATATGTCACAAAGAAAGTATTAGCTTTAATAATATCTAAAGGAGCAAGATTAGCTAGGCATGGCGAATTTACAGAGCGAGCTTATTTAAATGATAAATTAGATTTAGCTGAGGCTGAAGCAATCAATGATTTGATTAATGCGAATAATGAAATGAATGCTAAATCAGCTATTCATTCATTAAAAGGATCAACCAAGAAATTATTAGAACCATTAGAAGATGATTTAACTCAAATAATTGCGAATATTGAAGTTAATATAGATTATCCAGAATATGATGATGTTGAAATATTAACTAATGAAACCGTTCTGCCAGCTGTTAATAAATGGATAAAAGATATAGAAAAAGTTATAGAGGATGCAAAAACTTCTGTATCAATAAGGGAAGGTATAGATACTGTTATCTTAGGTAAACCAAATGTAGGTAAATCATCTTTACTCAATGCTTTACTACAAGAAGATAAAGCAATCGTAACAGATATTGCAGGTACAACAAGAGATTTAGTTGAAGGTATTGTAAATGTTAAAGGGGTACCTTTAAATCTAATTGATACGGCAGGCATTAGAGAAAGTGATGATATTGTTGAAAAGATAGGAATAGAAAGATCATTAAGCGCTTTAGAGAAGGCTGAACTTGTAATAGTAGTTTTAGATGCATCTAAAGAATTAGATGAAGAAGATAAATTAATATTAGAAAAAAGTGAAGGTAAAGAAAGAATTATTGTTTTCAATAAAGGCGACTTAGAAGCCATTCATGAAGGGCTTATTATATCTTGTATCAATAATGATATAGAAGCATTAAAAGAAGAAATAGTAAAAAAATATAATGATGCTTTATTATTAGGTAACTCGGATACATTAAATAATGAAAGACAAATTGGTTTAGCTATGCAAGCATTAAATAGTATGAAAGATGCTAAAAAAGCATTAGAAGAAGGCTATGAATTAGATTTAGTTACTATTGATTTAAATAAATGTTGGACATCTTTAAAAGAGATAACAGGAGAAGTTCATAAAGATGATTTATTAGATGAAATATTTTCGAGGTTCTGTTTAGGAAAGTGATTTGATTATGAAAAAGAAATGGCTATATTTATCTCTATTATTATTTGGAATAGCTTTGATATGTATCATATCAAGCTATAATTCTTTACCTAATCGATCAAATTTAGGTAACACAATGGATATATTTGGGATAATTGCGGCTATATCTTCTATTCTAGGATTATTATTTTTTATTATATATAGTTTACAAGTGAAAGCAAAAGAATGATTAATTATATAGATACACATGCGCATATATTATCTAAAGAATTCGAAGATGACTTTGAAGATGTTTTATTACGCGCAGATCAAGCTAATATAGCTAAGATTATGATAATAACTTTAGATAATGATGAGACAAGAAGAGCTATAGAATTTGCGCAAAGAGATAAGAATAAATATATGGTTGCTTGCGGGATATTTCCGTGTGATACAAGTGAAGTTAGTGAAGCTTATTGGCAAGAATATGAAACATTAGCTAGAAGTGATGATGTGGATTGTGTAGGCGAAATTGGTCTTGATTATTATTGGGAAAAAGATGAAGAAAAAAGAGAAATACAAAGAGAATATTTTATTAAACAAATAGAATTAGCTAAAGAAATAAATAAACCGTTTTTAGTGCATAGTAGGGATGCCATACAAGATACTTTTGATATTATGAAACAGCATCGTCATAAAGGTTTGATGCATTGTTATTCAGGTACTAAAGAGATGGCTATCGAATTCACTAAGCTAGGTTATTATATTGCCTTAGGTGGCGCGATTACTTTTAAAAATGCAAGACATTCTATTGAGGTATGTGAAACAATAGATGAGAATTATTTATTAAGTGAAACCGATTGTCCATATATGGCACCAGTCCCCAAAAGAGGACAGCGTAATGAGCCTTCTAATATACCTTATATAGTTAAAAAGATGGCAGAAGTTAAAGGATATGACGAAGAAAAAATGGCTTCTATTATTTATAATAACTGGATGAGATTCTTGGAGAAATAAGAATGGCTATAAAAGAAGTAATAGTTGTAGAAGGAA
This sequence comes from uncultured Erysipelotrichaceae bacterium, assembly GCA_902784015.1. Lineage (GTDB taxonomy): Bacteria > Bacillota_I > Bacilli_A > Erysipelotrichales > Erysipelotrichaceae > Bulleidia. The sequence goes on from CACZTC010000012.1 coordinate 6,681, forward strand.
GTCATGATACAGCTACCTTAAAAAAATATTTTGATTGCGAAACCATTGAGACCCATGGTCTAGGTCTTGATCAAGAAACATTAGATTTAATTAAAGAGATTAACGAAAAAAGAGGAATTATTATTTTAAGTGATCCAGATGCTCCAGGTAATAAAATAAGGAATATGATTAATGAAGCTATTCCTAATGCTAAAAATGCTTTCGTCCTAAAAGAAGATGCTAAAAGTAGTAAAAAAGTAGGGATAGAACATGCCACAAAAGAAGTATTAGAAGAAGCTTTAAATAATCTAATTACATATGAGAATAAAGAGAATAAATTGAATATGAATGATATGTATGAATTAGGGTTAGTTGGGCAAAAAAATAGTAAAGTAAAAAGATATTGTTTGGCTAAGAAAGCTCATATTGGCGTAGCTAGCGCTAAGACAACATTAAAAAGATTAAATTATTTAAATATATCTAAAGAAGAAATAGAAGAAATATTAAAGAATGAATAAAAGAATATCTACTCCTTCAAGAACTAAAGAAATCCTAGAAAAATATGGCCTTAAAGCTAAAAAGAATTATGGCCAAAACTTTTTAGTTGATCCAATTATTGTGGAAAGATGTGCTTCTTTAGTTAATGAAGGTAGTGTTATTGAAATAGGTCCTGGTATAGGGTCTTTAACTGAAGAGTTAGTTAAGCAAGCTAAATATGTAGTAGCTTATGAAATAGATGAAGATATGGTTAAAGTCTTAAATGATTTATTAAGTGAATATGATAATTTAGAAATTATTAATGAAGATATTTTAGATAGCGATTTAGATAATAAAGTAAAAGAATTAAAGAATAAATATGGAATAGTAAATGTATGTGCTAATTTACCATACTATATTACTAGTCAGATATTATTTAAATTATTTAGGATAAAAGATATTAATAAGATTATTGTTATGGTACAAAAAGAAGTAGGTGAAAGATTTGCAGCTAAAGCTAATGATAAAGAATATTCAGCTTTATCAGTGGAAGGTCAAATCTTATATGATATTGATAAATTATTTACTGTACCTGCTAGATCATTTAATCCTTCACCAAAAGTAGATAGCGTTATTATTAGTTTCAAAAGAAAAGATAAAGACTTTAAAGATCTTGATAATCTATATAATTTCATTCGTCAATGTTTCAAACAAAGACGAAAAACTATCTATAATAACCTAAAAGAAATATATGATGAAGATGATTTACATTACTTTTTAAATAAGGCTAATATTAAAGAAGGACAAAGAGCACAAGAGTTGAGTGCCTTAGAGATAGAAAACCTATATAATATAGTTAATGAAAGATAGAGCTTTTGCGAAAATAAATTTATGTTTAGATGTAACGGGGGGTAGAAGTGATGGTTATCATGAATTAAAGATGATCATGGCACCACTCGATTTTTATGATGTCATAGAAATGAATATAGCTGATAAAACAAGCTTATCGATAAACCGTTCCTATTTGCCAGTAAATGAAAAGAATACTGTTATTAAAGTTATTAATGTTATGAGGGATATGTATTATTTCAAAGAAAATTTTGCGTGTACTATAACTAAACATATTCCAACCCAAGCTGGCTTAGCTGGAGGAAGCGCTGATGGTGCTAGTGCTATTAGATTAATAGATAGATTATTAAAATTACATTTAACTAAAAAAGAAAGACTCAATATAGCTAAGAAGATTGGCTCGGATGTACCATTCTGCGTTTTGAATGAAGCTGCATATGTTGAAGGTACAGGTGATATCATATTACCTTTTGAGAATAATACAGATTTCCATTTATTATTAGTAAAGCCACGTAAAGGTGTATCAACTAGACAAGCTTTTGAATTGAGTGACAAAAGAGAGACAGTTCATCCTGATTGTCTGAAAATGAAATATGCTTTAGAAGATAATGATTATTTTGGGGTAATTGATGCTTTAGGAAATAGTTTAGAGGAAGTTGCGATTGAGTTAGTACCTGATATCAAAACAATCAAAGAAGCAATAATTGAAAAAGGATTTGATGGCGCTTTGATGTCGGGAAGCGGCTCTACAGTTTTTGGTATTACTAGAGATGAAGCATTAATTAATAGAAGCATGCCAGTATTTAAAGAAATGGGTTATTTCGTGCGCAAAACGAAATTGTTTAAAAAAGAGGACTAAAAATGAAAAGAGCGATAGTATTAGCTGCCGGTAAAGGTACAAGAATGAAATCTGAATTACCAAAGGTTCTTCATGAAGTAAATGGTAAATCTATGATCAATATGATTTTAGACAATTTAAAATTAGCTGGCGTAGATGAAATAGTTAGTGTTGTAGGATATAAACATGAATTAGTAGAAAAAGAAGTAGAAGGAATGTGTGAATTCGCTATTCAAGAGCCACAACTTGGTACAGGTCACGCGGTTATGCAAGCAAAACAATTTGAAGATAAAGATGGTATTACGGTTGTAGCTAGTGGGGATTGTCCATGTATAAAGCCAGAGACTTTTGCCTCCATGTTTGAAGCATGTAAAGATGCAGATATGGTTATCTTAACGGCTAAACCAAAAGATACTTTAAGTTATGGTCGTATTATTCGCGATAATAAAGGTAATGTTGAAAAAATAGTTGAATTCAAAGATGCAAATGAAGAAGAAAGACAAGTAAAGGAAATTAATACAGGAATATATGCTTTTGATAATAAATCTTTATTTGAAGGTTTATTAAAAATCAATAATAATAATGCTCAAAATGAATACTATATTACAGATATGGTGGAAATATTAAAAAATGAAGGTAAGGTAGTGAAGGCTGTACTTGTGGAAGATTATGAGGAAGTACAAGGCATTAATAACGTTGAAGAGCTAAAAAAGGCAGAAGAATATCTAAAAAGAAGAGATAATTAGAATAATTATAATTATCTTTTCTTTTTGCGTGCTATACTAAAAACGGTCTAAGAAGAAAAGGGGAGTAGAAGGTGAAGGAAACTATTGTATTTGCGTTAACATCTAGTAAAGATTTGGCAGAATCAGTTTGTAAGAAATTAGATTTACCATTAGGTAAAATCAAAGTCGAACATTTCGCTGATGGCGAAATAATTGTTGAACCACAAGAGTCAGTAAGAGGAAGATGTGTATTTATTATTCAAAGCACATGTTGTCCAGTTACGGAGAATCTTATGGAAGTATTAATTGCGATAGATGCTTGTAAAAGAGCGAGTGCTTCGGAAATAAATATCATCATGCCATATTTCGGTTATGCTAGACAAGATCGCAAAGCTAAACCAAGACAACCAATCACAGCTAAACTTGTAGCTAATTTGCTGCAGGTAGCTGGCGCAGATAGAGTAATATGTTTTGATTTACATGCTGCGCAAATTCAAGGCTTCTTCGATATTCCCAATGATGATATAACAGCTGTACCAATGCTAGGTAATTATTTTAAAGAAAAGAATTTTGATTCTGAAGATATTGTAGTTGTATCTCCAGATCATGGTGGCGTTACAAGAACACGTAAGGTGGCTGATATATTAAATGCACCTCTAGCTATTATTGATAAGAGAAGACCTCGTCCAAATACCGTTGAAGCAACAAATATCATTGGTGATATCAATGATAAGATATGTATCATTATTGATGATATATGTGATACAGCTGGCTCATTGGTTGCGGGATGCGAATTGTTAATGGAACACGGGGCAAAAGAAATATATGTTGGTGTTACTCATGCGGTATTTTCAAGCGATGCTATAGAAAAAATCGAAAAATCACCAATCAAAGAAATGGTTATTACTGATACAATCGCTTTATGTGATGAACAAAAAAATAAGAGTTCTAAAATAACTATTCTTACTGTTGCAGATATGATTGAAGGAATAATTCATTCAATCCGTGAACATAAACCAGTATCAACAGTTTATAATCGTTATAAATATGATAGTTTCAAATAAAAAGTCATCATTATGATGACTTTTTTAGTGACTTCTAACCACGTTAGCAGCTTGTGGCCCGCGATCAGTATCTGTTATTTCGAAGGTAACTTCTTCGTTTTCTTTTAAAGTTCTAAAACCATCAGTTTGGATAGCACTATAATGCACAAAAACATCAGTGCCGTCCTCTAAGGTAATAAACCCGAAACCTTTCTCGGCGTTAAACCACTTAACCTTACCTGTTGCCATTATTTCTTACCGAACTCCATTTCTATCTTCAATTCTAGCATTATAAAAGTGAATAATACAATATCATTACCAATTCTTACCGCCATATGAATTATCTTGCGTCATGCTTTCATAATCTTGTTGAGCTTGATTCTGTTCTTGGAGGGCTTCCTGCATTTGTTGTTGTAATTGTTGTTGGATTTGATCTTCACGACCACTAGAAGAATGCTGCTGATTATTATCATCGTTACTATCTTGATCATTATTACTATTATCTGATTCATTAGAGCTATCACTTAATAATTGACTTAATAATTCATCAATATATTTTTTTAATTCTTCACTTTCTTCATTATGTCCACTATCATCTTCCGCATTTGCACAATTCTCTTCTGTTAAATATTCTCTAGCACTTAGTAATATTTTTACAGCGTTTTCCACTTTACTTTCAGAAGTTAAATCATTGAAATCTATTTTCTTTAATAATGATAAAGCTAGATTAATTCTGATCTTACATTCATTTGGATGAGTAGGGAATAAACCTAAAGCAACTTGATATTCATGAATAGCTTCATCATAATCACCTCTTTCATAAGCAGCATTAGCCATATTATAGTGAGGAATATAACTTTGAGGTATATTTGGAAAGAGTAATGATTTTTCTAAACTAGAATCATATTCTCCAGCATTTATTTTTTTAATATATTCATTATTAATAAAATGTCTAAATAATAAGAAGCATGATAAAAGAATAAGAATAATCGAAATAATAAGACTATTTCTTAATTTTCTTTTATTATTAATAGCTTCTCTATTTTTGAGTGACATTAAATCTTTCCTTTCCTAAAGAATAAATATAATTCTAATCCTAATAAAGCTATTAGAGGATAAGCAAAATAGTAATAAATATCATCATAATCAATGGCATTAGTGCTACCTATATAAGATGAGCTTTCATTTACTATTCTTTTTAATAATGGTTCTAAGCTAGGTCTTGCATGCATAAAGAAAGTGGGGACATCTAAATCTAAAGAAATACTAGATAAAGTATCTTTATCTATTTTTGAAATAGCATCTTCGCCAGTTGTAGGATCAGTTAAAAAATATTCATAATATGTTCCAACGCTCATCTTACCGCCTTCCTCGCTTCCATATCCAAGAACGGCACCACCATCTATATATTTACTTAATTCTTTAAATGATATTAAAGATGAACCATCAGTTATTTCGCCATCGCTAATAAAGAAAATAATAGTCATGCGATTCTCTTTTTTATTCGATGATTCTAATAGACTTTTCATATCATCATATGCAACATTTAGCGAGCTTCCTGAAGCATAATATACATCTGGATATGTTATAACAGCTAAAGCATCATTGATATTACGCTGGTCTTGGGTGAATGGAGATAATATTTGTGATTTATTATCGAATCTAATTAAAGCGAAGTTACCACCATCTAAATAATCCATTATATATTCACAATCCTTTTGAACATAGTTCATTCTAGTTTTAGAATTATCATCTTTAGCATACATGCTGATAGTATTATCAACCACAAATAAGACATCTATATTTTTTAGTAAAGCATCTTTAGTATAAGTTGGTTTCATTAATCTTAGATTCAAAAAGAAAACTAATATAGTAATTAATAATACTCTTAAGAAACTAAAGATTTTGGATTTGGTTTTAGCCTCTTTTTTATATAAGCGATATGCGAAAAGGCTTATCGCTATGATAAGAATAATTAATACTATCCATACTGGTAATATCGGATTCATTTTCATTGTCTATGTAACCTTTCTATGGATAATAAGAATATAATTAGCGAAGTAGCTAATATAATCACAAAAAGTGAAGGTTGATCTATCGTTTTAGTTGTAGATACTTCTTTAATAGTCATCGCTTCATGTTTTTCGATATTCTTGACGATATCTTTTACAGTTAAAGATTTACTTTGTTCATAAACTACGCCATCAGCATTATTAATGCTGCTTTTGAAATTATTCAAATTAATATCATAATCTTTAATAGAATCTTTATCATAAGTATCTTTATCAGGGAATATGCCAAAAAGATGAACATCATGCTTTTGACATATTTGACATGCTTCATCTAATTCTACAATAGGTTTTTTAGCTTCCATTTGGGCATTATCTGTTGAAAGAATAATAATTCTAGTTCTAGATTCATCATTGATATAAGGGAAACTATATAGACAAGATGCAAGGCCCTCACCGATTAAAGAGCTACCTTTATAGTAATTATTTACTAGTGTACCTGCATCCATAGTACGTAATTTCATATTCATTTCTGTATATTCATCGTACATAGATTCCGGGATATAAGTATAATCTTTAAATGTTTCCCAATATTCTTTTTGAAGAATAAAATATTCTTTTAATTCATCTAATTTATCAATAATGAAATCATAATCATCAGTAAGAGGGACATAAAGGACAGTAGTTGTATTAAAAATAGATATACCAAATCTATCACCTTCCATAGAAGAGACAACTTCTTTTAGTTGATCTACGATTGCATAATTTAAATCATAAATAGAATAGGATACATCTAAACATAAGAAGATATCTCTTTTCTTTATGCCACTATTAATACTTGAAGTACGATAGGGTCTAGCAGCTAAGAATAAAGAAGATATTAAAGCAGTAACTAAAGATATTTTTATTAAAGAAGAGATAATTCTATATTTAGTGCGTGCACTTCTAAATTCAGGTAATTCTTTTAACCATGCGGTATTAGCTACTTTTATGCCATCTTCATATATAGTTGCTTTTCTTTTTAAGAAAAATAGAAGTCCTAAAAAAAGTATTAATAGTATTAAACCGACATAAATTAAATATGGATACATTATTGCCATGCTTCCACCACCTTTCTAGTTAAAGAAAGAGAGTCCAAAGCATCACCTAAGTCATAACTGGAAAATTCTGGTTCATAATATTCAGCTACTAATTTAGTAAGGCGAGGCATACGTAATACTTTAATTTCTTCTAATGTATAATTCTGCACCGATATACCTGTCATTTCATAAACAAACATACGAATGATAGTACTTAACTTTTGATAACCTTGGCGATTATTAATAGTATTATTCTTTAGATTAATCTCTAATTCATTTATTTGGTTAAGATATTTTTCTTTAATCTTTGGAATGCTTTGTTTAGATGGTTTTTTAATAATAATTTTTTTATCATCTGCCACGTAATATTTCTTATATGCATAAATTATTAAAACAAGAGCACCTATTAAAAGTGCTATAGCTAAAAAGACCCATAATATATGAAATTGTAAAGCTTCTTGTAGACTTACAGGAGGATTCATATTATTCTTCCTCCTTAGCAAATAGATAATCTAATTGATTATAAAAATCATCTTCATCTTTCACAAAGATAATGCGAGCATTATTTGTTTGTACTTTTTTGATTATTTCGTCTTTTTTATCTTGGCGCGCTGCCGCTTCTATTTCTTTTAAATATTTACTAGACAAATATTCATTTTGAAAATAATTATTACTATCTAAATCAAAAGTATTATTATCAGTTAAATTTGCATCTTCTATACATATAAAGAAAATATCATTCTTTTCTTCTAATTCACTTAATAACTTTGAATCTATATGATCTAAGCCATCATAATCACTAATCACAACAGTTAATAATCTTTTTTGGATATTGTCTAATGAATGTCTTAATAAATAATCAATATTATTATTGTTGGAAGATAAAGCTAGATTCTCATAAATATTCATTAAGTCTTCGATATGTTCTTCACTAGATTTAAAAGGTGTTAATTCAATTAGATTATTATTTGTGGATAATAAGGCGACATCTATTTCATCTTTTTTACATATTCTAGCTATTACTCCTAACATAAGTGTGCATAGATTATTCTTATCTATTTGATTAGGAGTTTCGCCACTCATTTTTATGCCACTATCACATATTACTAACATGAAATGTCTTTTTTCAGCAGTATTTCTTCTAACTAAAGTTAAGCCACTTCTACTAGAAGCTTTCCAATCTATATCACTAACATCATCACCATATGCATATTCTCTTAAATCATCAAAGTCCATACTTTTACCATGATAAAGTGAACGAAAACCTCCTTCTAATATATTAGAGGTTCTTGTTTTGGCATGAATATTAATGCTTTCGATAATATCTTCGAGATGAATATTAGCCATGATACTCCTTATGGGGTTGGGATATTATTAAAGATTTGATCAATTATTATTTCAGGGGTTATACCTTCACTTTTGGCACCATAAGTTAAAGAAATGCGATGACGTAAAACTTGATGACGGACAGCTTTAATATCTTCAGGAATGACATATGTTCGATTATTATTCAAGGCCACAGCTTTAGACATTTTCATTAAGGCAATGGAGGCTCTTGGGCTGGCACCTAATTTTACATATTTAGAATATTCTTCTTTTAATAAGCTCTTGGTATTACGTGTAGCATGTATCAACATAGCGATATATTTTCTGATTGCTGCATCAAGATATACTTTTTCAGTGATAGCTTGAATATTATTTATATCATCAATATTTAATACTGGAGGTAGCTTTTCTTGACCAAAACTAATACGGCTTAGAATGGCAGCTTCTTCTTCAGGAGTTGGATAAGTTAATGTTTCTTTTATTAAAAAACGGTCAGTTTGTGCTTCTGATAAAGGATAAGTACCTTCTTGTTCAATTGGATTTTGTGTAGCTATTACTATAAATACATCTTCTGGCATTTTATGTTCTACACCCGCAATAGTTATTTGTTTTTCTTGCATAGCTTCTAACATAGCGGATTGTGTTTTAGCACTAGATCTATTGATTTCATCTAATAAGACGAAATTCGCGAAAACAGGGCCTAAGATAGTCTCGAATTTACCTTTAGTTTGATTATATATTTGAGTGCCTAATATATCGCTAGGTAATAAATCAGGTGTACATTGGATACGTGAAAACTTACCATCTACCGCATTAGCTATAGCCTTAGCAGCAGTTGTCTTAGCTAAGCCTGGAACTGATTCGATTAAGATATGACCATCAGCCATCAAAGCATTTATTAATGCGAATTTTAAATTTTCTTGGCCAACAACGATTTCATCATAATAATCTGATAGTTTTTTAATAACACTTTGGCTATATTCAAATTCTTCATTTGCGATATTATTTGTATTTTGATTATAAGCACTCATAATTCTTTCTCCATTATTATCTAATTAATTATATACGATAATTCTTTTCTTTTTTTCATACGTGATATCTTATATAATTTTTATTGGTTATTGATTGATATTTTTATCATTAAAAAATATTAATCCAGTGCGAACATCCTTTCATTCGGGATGTTTAAATAAAGGAGGGCACATAATATGGAAAACAATAAACCTTACTACATTACAACCGCAATTGCGTATACTTCAGGTAAACCTCATATTGGTAATGTATATGAGATTGTTTTAGCTGATGCAATAGCTAGACAGAAAAGACAATTAGGTTATGATGTTAGATTTCAAACTGGAACTGATGAACATGGCCAAAAGGTTGAAGAAAAAGCTAATGCAGCACAAAAAACACCTAAACAATTTGTTGATGAGATTTCAGGAGTTATCAAATCACAATATGACATCATGAATACTAGCTATGATAAATTCGTTCGTACAACTGATTCTTATCATGAAGCACAAGTTCAAAAGATATTTAAAAAACTTTATGATAAAGGTGATATTTATAAAGGTAAATATGAAGGCATGTATTGTCATGAATGTGAAGCTTTCTATACTAAGAGTCAATTAAGTGATGATAATAAATGTCCTGTATGTGGCGGAGAAGTTAAGCCAATGGATGAAGAAGCTTACTTTTTCAAAATGTCTAAGTATGCAGATGACTTAATGAAATATATTGAAGAACATCCAGAATTTATTCAACCAGAAAGTCGCAAGAATGAAATGATTAATAATTTCTTGAAGCCAGGCTTACAAGATCTTTGTGTATCACGTACATCATTTAAATGGGGCATTCCTGTAACTTTTGATGAAGGTCATGTTGTCTATGTTTGGATAGATGCATTATCTAACTATATTACGGGATTGGGCTATGATGCTGATGGTAATAGTGATGCTTTATATAAAAAATATTGGCCAGCTGATTTACATTTAATTGGCAAAGATATTGTTCGCTTCCATACAATATATTGGCCTATCATTTTAATGGCACTAGGCGAAAAATTACCTAAACAAATATTCGGTCATCCTTGGTTATTAATTGGAGATTCAAAGATGTCCAAATCGAAAGGCAATACTATCTACGCCGATGATTTAGTAGAAATGTTTGGGGTAGATGCAGTTAGATATATCATGCTCCATGAGATGCCATTTGCCCAAGATGGTCATATTACTTATGAATTAATGATTGAAAGAATTAATAGTGACTTAGCTAATAATGTAGGTAATTTAGTGAATCGTACATTATCAATGCAGAATAAATATTTCAATGGTATAGTAGCTAATCCATTAGTAGAAGAAGCAGTTGATGAAGATTTAAAACATGAAGTATTAGAGACTGTAAATAAAGTTGAAGCACATATGGAAGAATTAAAAGTAGCTGATGCTTTAACAGATATTCTTGATTTATTCTCTAGATGTAATAAATATATCGATCAAACAGAACCTTGGAAATTAGCTAAGGATACAGATAAAATTGGTCGTCTTGCCACAGTGTTATATAACTTATTAGAAAGTGTGAGAATAGGAGGCATTCTCTTACAACCATTCTTACCAGATACAAGTGCGAAAATATTAAAGTCATTAAATACAGCCGAAGTAGGTTATGAAACTGTTAATGAATTTGGCTTATTAGAAAGAGATGTGAGGGTTGTAGAAAATCCGGAAATCTTATTCACAAGAATTGATAGTGATGAAGTAACAACGCGCGTAGAATCTATTGAAAAAATTCAACAAGCTACTAAACAAAAAGAAGCTGAAAGAAAAGAAGAAATAGAAGCAGAAGAATTAAATAAGATTGAATTGAGAGTCGGTAAAGTATTATCTTGCGAAAGACATCCTAATGCAGATAAACTATTTATTCTTAAAGTTGATTTAGGTGCAGGAGAAGTAAGGCAGATAGTTTCTGGTTTAGCTCAAAGCTACACACCTGGTCAAGTCATTGGTAAGAATATTGTAGTTGTAGCTAATTTGAAGCCAGCTGTAATACGTGGAGTTGAATCAGAAGGAATGTTATTAGCGGGTAAAAATGGTAGTCAAATCGCGGTTGTTGAAGTTAATGGCTTAGAGCCAGGAGCTAAAGTATCTTAAAGATTGATGAAGTGAAACTTGATTGGTTTTGCTTCATTAATCTTTTTTTATATGCATATTAATAGATATATCTTAATTAATAAAAGATAATAATTTAGAGGTAAGAGAAATGGTGAAAATATATGGTAGTAAAATGTGTCCTGATTGCACAGCTTTAGTTAATAATTTGGAATATTATAAGATTCCATATGAATATATTGATATTAATGATAGTCTAAAGAATTTAAAAGAGTTTTTAGTTATAAGAGATGAATATTTATTAGATTGGTGTCATCAATATGGTGATATTGGTTTACCAGCATGTATATTGGATGATGGTAAAGTAACTATCCACTGGGAAGAATATTTAGAATCATTAGGCTATACACCACTGCCTAGTGAAAATGAATCTTGTAGTATTAGTGGTAAAGGTTGTTAATGAATAACAAAGGGCTAGACGCCCTTTTCATTTGGATTTCTAAGATGATTAAGATAAAATAATTAGCGGATGATTAAGGCAGTTTTGTTTGATATGGATGGTATTTTAATTGATAGTGAAAGCTATTATATGGAAGGTACTATCAAACAAATGCGGGATTATGGCTATCATGGTAATGAGAAGGATATCTATCGCATCATAGGTACATCGATGTCTCAAACCTATGATATTTTATATGAATTATTAGAGGGAAAAGTTAGTCGTGATAAGCTTATCGCTAATAATGAAAAATATTTCTTAATTGATCATCCTATGGATTATAAAGCTTTGATGTTTGATGGAGTGGAAGAAGCTTTAAAAGAATTAAAAGATGAAGGCATTAAATGTGCAGTTTGTTCATCCTCGCCAAAAGAAACAATTTTAGAAGCTTTAGATAAAATGAATATCAAAGATTATTTTGATGTCATCATAAGTAGCGATGAAGTTGATAGACCTAAACCAAAGGGTGATGTATATATCAAAGCTTATGAAGAGCTACAAATACCTAAAGAAGAATGCATAGTTTATGAAGATAGTAAATTAGGTATCGAAGCAGGAAAGAATGCAGGAATTCTAACTATAGCTAGAAAAGATGATAGGTTTTATCAAGATATTAGTAATTGCGATATTGAAGTAAAAGATATTAAGGAATTAATGGAATTTATAAGAAAGGAAAATGGTTATGCCTGAAGTTATAAAAATTGAAGGGGGACATTTATTAGAAGGAGAAGTGACTATATCAGGTGCTAAGAATGCTACAGTTGCTTTAATACCAGCAGCAGTTTTAGCTAATGGTCCAGTCACAATAGTTGGCATACCACAAATCGCGGATGTTGATTCTCTTTCAGAAATATTAAAAGTATTAAATGTAGATGTTAAAGAAATTGGTGATGATCACATAATCATTGATCCTTCAAATATGAAAAATGCGACATTAGATCAAGATATCGTTACTAAGCTAAGAGCTTCATATTATTTTATGGGAGCTTTATTAGGTAAATATGGTTATGTAAAGATGATGATGCCAGGAGGGTGCTATCTAGGTCCTAGACCAATTGATTTACATTTAAAAGGTTTTGAAGCTTTAGGAGCTAAGGTAACTTATGATAAATCTTGTTACACAATTGAGGCTAAAAAACTAGTTGGCAATAAAATATTCTTAGATATTTCTAGTGTTGGCGCAACTATTAATATTATGATGGCCGCTGTATATGCGGAAGGCAGAACAACAATAGAAAATGCAGCTAAAGAACCAGAAATAATAGATGTTGCAACATTATTAAATAAAATGGGAGCTAAGATACGTGGAGCAGGTACTAATGTTATTACGATAGATGGTGTTAAAAGTTTAAATGGCTGTTTCCATGAAATTATTCCTGATCGAATTGAAGCTGGTACTTTCATTATTATCGCCGCAGCTATGGCGAAAAAGATGGTTATCAATAATATCATTCCTCAACATTTAGATGCTTTATTATCAAAACTAAAAGAAATGGGCGTCAAGATGGAAGTTGATATTGATAAAGTTACAATTGAAAGAAGTGAGGATTTGGTTGGTGTTGATATTACAACTAAACCTTATCCAGGCTTCGCTACTGATTTACAACAACCTTTAACTTCATTATTAACGCAGGCAAAAGGCGAAAGTAAAGTTGATGAAACTATTTATGTGGAAAGATTTAAACATTGCCTTGAATTACAAAGGATGGGTGCAGAAATAGAATTATTAAATGGTAGCGCAATTATAAAAGGACCTACACCATTAGATGGAGCTAAAGTATATGCGACTGATTTAAGATGTGGGGCAGCGATGATAGTAGCCGGCTTATTAGCTGAAGGTATTACAGAAATACATAATGTTTATCATATTGATAGAGGTTATTCGGGTATTGATGAAAAGCTAAGAATGCTTGGAGCTAATATATATCGCGAGACAATTGAAAATGACTAATATGAGTAGCATCTTTGAATGCTACTTTTTCTTTTCATTTTAATTAAACAAGGCGTATAATTAATTGTTAGAAAAGGAGATTTATATAAATGCCATTAGTAACTTCAAAAGAAATGTTTGAAAAAGCTTATGCAGGTGGTTATGCGATTGGCGGCTTTAATGTTAATAATATGGAAATTGTGCAAGCAATTACTGAAGCTGCAAATGAATTACGTTCACCTGTAATTTTACAAGCTTCTGCAGGGGCTAGAAAGTATGCACAAAGCGCATATTTAATGCACTTAGTATATGCAGCAGTAGAATCAACAGATATTCCAATCGTTATGCACTTAGATCATGGTGCAGACTTCGATGTTTGTAAAGATTGTATCGACAGTGGTTTTACTTCAGTTATGATAGACTGCTCAAGTAAACCATTTGAAGAAAATATTGAAGTAACAAGAAGAGTAGTTGAATACGCTCATGACCATGGAGTAGTAGTTGAAGCAGAGCTTGGTACTTTAGCAGGTGTTGAAGATGATGTTAATGTATCTGCTGAAGATTCTTCTTATACAAAACCAGAAGATGTAGAAGAATTCGTTAAAAGAACTGGATGTGACTCTTTAGCTATCGCTATTGGTACAAGTCATGGTGCTTATAAATTCAGACCAGAACAATGCACATTAAATGAAAAAGGTATCTTAGTACCTCCACCATTACGTTTTGATATTCTAGATGAAGTTTCAAAACGTCTACCAGGATTCCCAATTGTTTTACATGGTAGTAGTTCAGTGCCACAAGAATATGTAAAGATTATTAATGAACATGGTGGCGCATTAAAAGATGCTGTAGGTATACCTGAAGAACAATTAAGAGATGCCGCAAAATTAGCGGTATGTAAGATTAATATCGACTCTGATTTACGACTAGGCTTAACAGCTGGTGTTCGTGAACATTTCGACTTACATCCAGATCATTTTGATCCACGTCAATATTTAACAGATGGTAGACAAAATGTTAAAGACATCGTTATGCATAAAATCAAGGATGTCTTAGGGTCTGACGGTAAGGCTGACTAAAAAATATTTATTATCTGATTATAATAAGGCTTGAAATCTAATCTATAGGAATCAGGCCTTTTATTACTCTATTTATATAAGGATAAATACTTGACTTTTGATATGAGGGGTCTAGAATAAAAGTAGATAAGATATGAGGTTTCTATAGGTCCACTTTTGTGGATATAGATGTAAATCATGTCTGAAGACTGGAAAATTGAATACGGACATGAAATATTGCATGTATGTTTGTTACTGAAGGGCAAGTCAGATAAGAAGCATAAGTGATATTTCTTTTTATCTTTCTAGGGGGACAAACGTATGAAAAAAGTACAGTTTAAATTATTAAAAGCATGCACTGTCTTGGTTGCTTTAATATTTATAATCGCAAATATAATTAGTCCACTTGATGAAGCGATAATAGTTCTAGCTAAGAGCTATCCTTTATCTGTAACTTCTGTTCCCGTAGCTTATACACCAACAGGAGGCTATACGGATATAGCTATTAAAGTTAAAAATAATGACACTAAAGCTATTACAGGTATATCACTAATCGACTATACGATAATTACTGAAAGTGAAGATGCAAAATGGACACCTTATATGTTTCAGTATGAAGCAGAAAAATCAGGTGAAACTAGTTGTAAGAAGCCAACTAACGCAAAAAAAGATGACTTAGGATATACTATCGAAGCTGGTAAAACAGCTACTTTCTATATTCGTGTTTTCAATAATCATCCAGGAAGAAAAGCAGGTACCTATACAGACTTTATTAAATTAGGTAGAAAAAGAAGAGAATTAAAAGGTGAATATGATCCTGAAGAAGGATGTACGATAATTCGCTATGTAACAACTATTGAAGAAGAATATACAGATAAAGTTAATATCACAAATACTGTTTATAAACCTAGTGGCTTATTATTATCTGTTGGTACTAGTGATAATTATGGTAGGGATATAAAAGAATTTGGTTCTACGATTGATTTCGGAAAAATAGATTTATCTAAAGCTGATGATAATACCATAAAACAAAATCTAGAATTCTATGTTAAAAATGTGACAACCGCTAAAGAGGAACATAATAATTCTCGCGACATAACAGTTGATATGGGCATCAAAGATTATAATGAAGATAAATGTTTCTATTTTGGTAGTAATTTATTAAATGGTATGAGCTGGGCACCTTTACCTCCAGCTACAGAGAATAGTTATAATACAGCTTCTGGAAGTATTGCCTTCAACGCGAGGGAATATATAGCTGGTACTTATACTACAAAACTAAGAATTAGTACTATATCATGGGATGCTAAAGTTAATGGTAAACAAACTAATACAGATGGTGACCATTTTATAAATGTAAAAGTTGTATTAACAGGTACAAATCCTCGTTTACCTAAAAAAGCAACGAACTTTAAAGCTACACCAAGTAATAATCAAGTTGAATTAACTTGGACTTCGCCAACTAAGGATGCTTCTTTTGCGGTTTATCGTAGAGAAGGAACTGAAAGTAAAACAAATCCAGATACTTGGACTGATAGTGATTGGAATAATTATGAGATATTAACTGGAGAAAATGTTTTCGCAGGTAGCGATGGTTCTTATCTATATGTAGATGGAACAGCTAAGAATGGAAAAACATATACATATGTAGTAATTGCGGGTTCTCCTTTTAAAGGTTATGCATCTACTCCTGTTAGCGCAAAACCAGATAAGACAAAAGTTAGTAAGATACAAAAGCCTGAAAGAGTATATACTACTGAGAAACCTGGTGGCGTTTATATCGATTGGGAAATGAATGGTAATTATGGTGGCTCTAACTTTAGTGGAGATTCTTTAGTTGATCATTTTAATATTTATTGTGATGGTAATTTAGTAAAACAAGTTAATCAAAGTGCAGTAAGTGATATTGTTTATTATGGTTATATTCATAATGAAGATGATTCTTATACTTATGGAATTACAAGTCATGATTATTCTTGGAATGCATTTATTCCTGTAGCACATGCTAGTTCAAAGCATAATTATACATTCCAAGTTTCAGCAGTGTCTAAAGCTGGTGAAGAAGGTTATTTATCTGATCCTATAACTGGCTATGCCGCGCCAGAAGGACCAGTTATAGTAGGTCATGATGTATTTTATAGTTCTTGGGAAGACTGGGATACCGGTATTACAACAAGATATATATCTTTTAATGCAGATATTAATTCATATGGTTATGTTGATTTACTTACAATATGGAGAAAAGAAGGAACATCTAAGCCAGATATCACTTTAGCTCCTTATGCAACTTCTACAACTAAGGGATATGAAGATGAAAATATTACGGAAGGTAAGACTTATACATATACCATCCAAGCTATGGATTATTGGGGTAATTTAAGTGAGCCTTATACTTTCCAAATGAAAGCTATTCCTGAATTAGAAAGTCATTATTCAATATGTGGTACAGCTGATGTTAATTTTAAATCTCTCACAAATAAAAAAGTACAATTACAATTCTATTCTGTTACAGATGGTGAATCGAAACCAATTCCTGCTACCTATAAGATTTATCGTAATAATACAGTAATAAAGACTATCACTATGAAAGCATCAATGGATCCGCTTGTAACATATACTGATGATCCAGGTAAGGATGGTACTTATACATATCGTATAGATAAAATAATTCAAGGAATGACTATAAAAGGTGAAGAATTTGTCTTTGTGAGAAATACAGGAGCAGTTGATACAGAGACATTCTTAAAAGTTCCTGATGCACCAACATTAAATATTAGCTTATCAGATGGTATTCCAGTATTAGAATGGAGCCCAGCTTCAACTGGCGGGAAAGTTGAAGGTTATCATATCTATCGTAAGGATGCAGGTGTATTTGTGGTTGGGCAAAGAGAAGTTCAAGATGCCCCATGGCTACAAATATATAGTTCACCTTGGGGTAATAATCGCTATCTAACAATTCAAGATCCTACTACAACAGTATTAGTTGATACAGGAGTTATTGAAAATGGTGAATATGGTTTCTATAAAGGTGATAGATCATTAGGAACATTAGAAAATGTTTCTTGGTATGAAGATAATTGTCCTCATGAATATTGGATAACTGCATATAATGAGACTGGTGAAAGTAAACCTTCTAAAGTTATACGTTTTGATTATGTAGGTCAAAATGACGAAGAAGGAGTGATTATACCAATTAATAATGACCAGTACGCGCCAGGCGCACCTACAATTAAAAATACATGGGTAGAGTGGGAAGATTGTTCACAAGATATGAGATATGGTTGGGACAATAGTATATACGGTTATATCAAAGTTAATTGGGAAGATAATGAAATTGGCGGACAAATAGATTATTGGAATGTATATGTTCAAAGTAAATATGAGGGTTATGATGAAAGTAAAGTCACCTACGCTAGTGTGATGAATAATAGCGGTTGGAGAACTGGTGGTGAAATTCAAAGATTATCTTCTGGCTCAGTTCATGCAGAGATGCAAGATAAGGGCGGAGATTATGATAGAAAAATAAAAATTTATGTAGGAGCTAATAATAGTAAGGGTGAAACTAAATCAAAAACCGTTACTGTTACACCTAAATCATTACCACGCTTTAGAATAGTTCCAGCTAATAATTCTGTGAAATTAGAATGGACAGATTTATATAATGATACTAAGACAACAGTAAAGACTTGGGAAATCCATCGTAAAGAAGGTAATGGAGCCTTTAAAAAGATTAAGAGCTTTAC
Source organism: uncultured Erysipelotrichaceae bacterium (assembly GCA_902784015.1). GTDB lineage: Bacteria > Bacillota_I > Bacilli_A > Erysipelotrichales > Erysipelotrichaceae > Bulleidia. The sequence continues at coordinate 25,343 of CACZTC010000012.1, forward strand.
AGCTAGTACTTTAAAACATAGCTATACAGATAGTGATGGTATATCTAGTTATATTTATTATGATAATACAGCTAAAAATAATACAACATATCAATATAAAGTAGTAGCTAAATGTAATGATAATATTGATCGCGAAAGTAATATTAGAGAAGCTATACCAAGATATAATCTCGCTTATGAATTAGCAGAGGCACCAACCAATCTAACGGCTAAAGTTATAAATGGTGAAATATTATTATCTTGGAAAGCTCCAAGTAAAGGTGCTACTCCATATAGATACATAATAGAAGAATATATGACATATGGTTCTGAGAATTATTGGTATCGAATTGATGAAGTATATGCACCATCTACTACATATGTTTTAGAAAATCCTAAAGAAAAAGTAGGTACATATAGATTTAGAGTATATGCAACTACGATGATAGGAGATTATGAGCATCCTTATGAGGATGAGCCTATCGCTTATTCAAATGAAAAAGCAGTCACATTAAAAGCGGCTGATATTAAAAAATTAGCTACGGAAAGACCAGGAAAATTCAAGTTATATGCTTCTTCTCCTTCATCAAAGGAAATAGCTTTAAGATGGAGCATAAGCGAAGGGGCTACTTATTATGAGATATCTCGCATTGAGATGGGAGATGTTAATATAACTGAAGGTATCTTCTGTACCGTTACAACAACAGACACATCATTTACAGATACAACAGTAGAGCCTGGTACAAGATATGAATATTATGTTCAAGCATTTAATAGTTATGGTCAGACTTATGAATCTATCATTATCCATTCAGCAGGACAAAATCCAGATTCTATTGCGGCTGAGGAAGTTAGTGCTTTGATTATGGCTCTTCCAAAAGTAGAAACAATAACATTTGATAATGTTAATACAGTTGAAACTAAAGTAATTGCTGCTAGAAGTGCATATGATGCATTAACTACTAAGCAAAAGGAATTAATATCTACAACCAATAAAACATTATTATCTACTATTGAAGATAGAATAGCTTTATTAAAAAATAATCTTCAATATAAAGATTCTATTAATGCTATCCAAAAGAAGATTAATGCATTAACTGATGCTTCAAAGATAACAAAAGATAATGTTGAAACTATTAATACAAATGTAACTAGTGTTAGAAATGATTATGATCAATTAAATGAATCTAGCAAACAATTTGTTGATGCGACAAAACTAACAAATGCTGAAGCTAAGATAAAAGAAATCAAAGAATTAATTGAAAAAGAAGATATTGAAGCAGCTAATGCAGTTATAGCTAAGATTAAGGCTTTACCAAGCGCAGATTCAATAAGCATTAATGATGAAAAGAATATAACTGAAACAAGAAATGCATATAATGCATTAACTAAGAATCAAAAAGCTAAAATCACAAAAGCAACATTAAAATTATTAACGCAAGCTGAAACAGCATTAAAGAATATTAAAGATGCAATTAATGTATCTAATTTAATTGCGAATATTAATAATGATGAAATCACAACTAATAGCGGCGAAGCTATTCAAAAAGCTAGAGAAGCTTATGACGCATTAACAGCTGACGCAAAAGCTAAGATAACAACACTCGAAGTTAAATCTTTAGAAGTAGCAGAAGAAAAATATAATAGCTTAAAAGAAAAAGAAAATGATAAAACAGTAGCTAGTACAGTTGTAAAAGATATTAATACGATCAAAAAACAAGAAACAAAGATAGCACAAATTCAAAAAGCATTAGAAGCTAATAAAACAGGTTTATCACAAGCAACAATTAATAATTATCTAAAAGAAATTCAAGCTATTGAAAAAGAAATCAAAAAGACTAGTGCTAATTATACTGATTTGACTAGCGAACAAAAGAGCTATGTTACAAATGCGGATAGTTTAGCAAATCTAGAAAAAACAATAGGTAAAGCGTTAGCTACATTAAATGATTATGGTAAAACAAGCGCAGAAGTTAAAGCTAATGAAAGTGCTAGAAAGAATAATGCAAATGCAGTAATAGCTAAGATTAAAGCTTTACCAACAGCCGCGACAATTAGTAAGACAGATGAAAAGAATTTAGCACAAACAGCTAAAGCTATTGAAGCTGCTAGAAAAGCTTATCAATCATTATCTTCTGAAGAAAAAGCTTTAGTAAGCAATATTACTACTTTATTAAATGCTGAAAAAGCATTAGGAGATAAACAAATTAGCATAAATGATGCTAAACAAAGTGGTACTGCAACTAAGGATGCTAATATAAAAGCTGCTAAATCTGTGATAGATACAATTAAAGCTTTACCAGATATCAATAATTTAAAAGGTGAAGATAAAACTAAGATAGAGGAAGCGCGAAAAGCTTATGATAAGCTAACAGCTGATCAAAAAGCATTAATAGAAGCTAATATTGTAAAGAAATTAACAGATGCTGAAGAAAAGGCTAAAACATTAAAGCTAGATATTAGTAAAGCAAAGATTACTGGTAATAATACAGTAACTTATAATGGTAAAGCACAAACACCTAAATTAACAATAAAATATGGAACAACTACTTTAGTAAAGGATACTGATTATACAGTAACTTATAGTGATAATATAAATGCGGGACAAGCTAAGATTACTATTAAGGGTAAGGGTAATTATGAAGGTACAGCTAAGACTTCATTTACGATTGATAAAGCTAGTGTCGAAGCAGCTACTATTACAGGTATAGTCAATAAAGAATATACAGGTAAAGCATTAACACAAAATATTACAGTAAAAATTGGAACTACTACATTAACAAATAATACAGATTATACGATTAGTTATAAAAATAATACTAATGTTGGTACAGCGACTTTAACTATTAGTGGAAAAGGTAATTATAAAGAAACAAAATCTGAAAGCTTTACTATTACAAAAGCACAAACAAGTTATGAAGATAAAGATCCAGTTGTAGCATTCGTTAAAAGATTATATATCCTATGTCTAAATCGACCAGCTGATCAAAAAGGTTTAAATAGCTGGGTGAATCTTTTAAAAACAAAACAGAAGACAGCCGCTGAAGTAGTTGATGGTTTCTTCTCGAGTAAGGAAATGAATAATCTGAAACTAAGTGATGAAGTATTTGTAGAAAGATGTTATTTAGTAATGATGGATAGAGCATCTGATGCAGGTGGTAGAACAAGTTGGTTAAAGCAATTGAAGTCAGGTGTAAGTAGGAAAACGGTATTAAAAGGCTTTATTGATTCAAAAGAATTTACAGCTATCTGTAACAAATATAAGATTACCAAAGGGACTTTAAATGCGAATTCTTATCGTGATAAAAACCAGGGTGTAGCTTCATTTGTAGCGAGATGTTATACAAAAGCCTTAGGTAGAAATTATGATGAACAAGGATTAGAAAATTGGTGTAAAAAGATATTAACAGCGCCTAATAAAAAACAAGAAGCTATCAATACCGCAAGTAATGGTTTCTTCCATTCTCAAGAATTCATAAATAAGCGTTTAAGTAATATTGAATATGTCAAAGTTTTATATCGTACATTCTTAGGAAGAGAATATGATCAAAAAGGATTAGATTCTTGGTTAAAGCAGATGGAAAAAGGAATGACAAGAGATCAAGTATTACAGGGCTTTGCGGGAAGTCAAGAATTCTCTAAGATTATGGCTTCTTATGGAATATATTAAAGAGTATAGGTACTACCATTAAAGGTAGTACCTTTTCTAAATATAAAAAGGTATTGCCATCAAAAATAATACTGTGGTAAGATAAGTGAGCACTTTCTTTAAGCACGTATAGAGGCTTAAGGCAGAAGGAGGAATTAATTATGAAAAAGGATATACATCCAAAATATCAAGCATGTAAAGTTGTTTGCACAAGCTGTGGTTCTGAGTTTGAAACAGGTTCTATCCTATCAGACATTAAAGTGGATACATGTTCAAATTGTCATCCATTCTACACAGGACGTCAAAGATTCGCGCAAGCACAAGGACGTGTTGAAAAGTTCAATAAGAAATATGGCTTAAAGTAAAGAGGTTATACCTAATGTCAC
>CACZTC010000013.1 GCA_902784015.1 uncultured Erysipelotrichaceae bacterium
GAAAAGAAAATATTTAGATGCTTCGTATGTAATACTGGTGGTAGTGTTTTTGATTTTGTGAATTATTACGAAAAATATGATTCATTTCCTAAAGCAGTAGAAAAAGTAGCTGATTTGATAGGATATGAAATGAAAACAAAGCCTAGTAATTATGTTGAAAGAAAAGTAGATCCTCATATTCTAAAACTAAGAGAGATTAATAATGAAGCTATTAAATATTTAATGTATGAATTAAAAAGTGCTAATGGCCTAAATCAGCGTGAATATTTAAATAAACGCGGAATAAGTGATAAAGAAATTGATTATTTTAAGATAGGTTATAATCCAAGCAATAATAATCTTTATACATTTTTAAAGGGTAAAGGTTATCAAGAAAGTGATTTACTTGAGGATAATGTTATTAGAGATAGTAATAATGAAATTAGAGATGCTTTTTCAAATAGAATAACTTTTCCTATTTTTGATTATTATGGTAATCCAATTGGCTTTAGTGCTAGAGCTTTAGATGAAAATTCAATAGCTAAATATTTAAATACATCAGAAACTACATTATTCAAAAAAAGTGAAGTTATCTATAATGCCCATAATGCTCGTAATGTCGCTAGAAAAGAAGGAAAAGTATATGTATGTGAAGGTGTTACTGATGTTATAGCTTTTTATCGAGCTGGTATTGAAAATGCGGTATGTACTTTAGGTAAAAATAGTACTAAGCAACAAGTAAGAATTCTCAAACAATTAGCGCCAACTATCGTTATATGTTATGACGGAGATAAAGCTGGACAAGAAGGAACATGGGAATTAGCTAAATTAATAAATGAAGCAAGTGGCGAAGTACATGTCATAAAAAATGATACAGGTTTAGATCCTGATGAAATATTAAATAAATATGGCAAAGAGAAATTATTAGAGATATTAAATAAAGAGTATTCATGGATGGAATATGTTATCGATATTTTATCTAAAAAATATAATTTAGATAATTATCTTGAAAAAAAGGAAATGGCTAATATAGCCATGAAAGAGATTAATAATCTAAAAGATCAAACTGAAAAAGCATATTTTATAGAAGAGATATATAAATTAACTGGCTTAAGATTTGATACAAATATTAAAGAAGAAATAATTCAATCTATTCCTCTAGAAGAAAATAAAAAATCTGTTAAAGATGGCTTAATGGAAGTTGAAGAATCAATTCTAGCTATGATGTTAAATAGTGAAGATGCAATAATAACATATGAAAATGAATTAGGTTTCTTATTAAATACAGATAATAAAATGTTGTCGATAATGATAGTAGATTATTATCGTAAAAATAATAAGATTGATAGCTTAGAATTTATAGAATCAATATCAGATGAGAAATTAAAACAAAAAGCTGTAAAGATTATTGATACTAAAGGACAATTAGTATTCGATGAAGAAAAAATGAAAGGTTATATTGATAAGGTTATTAAGGAAAGATATCTAAGACAAATTAATCATTATCAAGAATTAATCGATTTAGAAAATGATCAAAATGTTGTAAATACATTATTTGAAAAAATGGAAGAATGCATTAGGGAAGCGAGGAAATACGAAAATGGTAAAAACTAAAAAACAAACTAAACCTCTAAAAAAAGTAGTCGCTAAGAAGCCGGTAGCTAAGAAAACTGCTGCTAAAAAGCCTGTAGCTAAAAAAACTACTGCCGCTAAAAAACCAGTAGCTAAAAAGACTACTGCTAAAAAGCCTGTAGCTAAGAAAACTGCTGCTACAAAAAAACCAGCAACTAAAAAAGTAACTGCTAAAAAGCCAGTCGCAAAGAAAACAGCTACTAAAAAACCGATAACTAAAAAGCCTACCGCAAAAAAGCCGGTAGCTAAGAAAGCTGCTGTTAAAAAGCCAGTTACTAAGAAAACTGTAACTAAAAAAACTGGAACCAAGAAAGCTACAGCTAAAAAGACGGTAACTAAAAAAGCAACTTCTAAAAAACCAGCGGTAAAGAAAACAACCGCAAAGAAACCTGTTGAAAAGAAACAAATAAAAAAGAGCGTTAATAAAAAAGGGGCAGCTAAAAAAGCTGTTGTTAAAGAAAAGACTAAAAAAACAAAGGTTGCAGAAGCTAAAAAAGTAACTTCTTCTAAAGAAAATAAAAAAGATTTAAAAGAAAAGAAGAAAAAAGTTGAAGAAGAAATTGTAGTTGAAGAAGTTATTGTTGAACCAGTTGATGTATCTCCTGAAGATGAAACATTATTAAAACAATCTTTTAGAGAAACAGCTACTAAAATAGATCCTTATAAAAAAGAAGGACGTTCTAAGGTTTTAAAGACTTTAGATGAATTAAAAGAAGATTATATTAATGTTAATAAACAAGATGGCCAAATATTCCAAAAAGAAGTATTAGCTTCTTTAGAGAATTTAGATATCAGTGATGATGAATTAGATTCATTATGGGATTGGTTTAATGAAGAAGATATCAAAATTGTTGAAGATGAAGATATCGAAGAAGAAATTGAAGATAATGAAGATGATTTATTAGATGATGATTTAGATGACGATGATGAAGATGATGATGAGGATGATGAAGGAAGAGAAATAATACCTGAATTATCTTCATATACACAAAGTTCAAGCATTTCTTTGAATGACCCTGTCAAAATGTATTTAAAAGAGATAGGGCGTGTACCTTTATTAAAACCGGAAGATGAACCAGAAATAGCTAAAAGAATTGAAGCAGGAGATGAAGAAGCTCGTAATCTTTTGATATCAAGTAACTTACGTTTAGTTGTATCTATTGCGAAAAAATATGTAGGTAGAGGTATGTTATTCTTGGATTTAATTCAAGAAGGAAATATGGGCTTAGTAAAAGCTGTTGAGAAATTTGATTATAAGAAAGGCTTTAAATTCTCTACATATGCAACATGGTGGATAAGACAAGCTATTACTCGTGCTATTGCAGATCAAGCTCGTACTATTCGTATTCCTGTTCATATGGTTGAAACAATTAATAAACTTACTAGAATCCAACGTCAATTAGTACAAGAAATGGGAAGAGATCCAACAGCTGAAGAAATTAGTGAAAGAATGGATGGTATTTCTCCTGAAAAAGTACGTGAGATTCAAAAAATTGCGCTTGAACCAGTTTCTTTAGAAACACCAATTGGTGAAGAA
>CACZTC010000014.1 GCA_902784015.1 uncultured Erysipelotrichaceae bacterium
CCACGTGGTATTAGAGCTCAACGTTTTGACCACTTATTATGCTATGGTCCAAACATCGCTGAAGCTGAAAGATATTTCATCGAAGTATTAGGAATGTTCGCTCCAGAAGTATGTAATACAGATGATGGTAAGCGTTTTGCTACATGGTTAACAGGTGGTAACAAAGCTCATGATATCGCTTTCGTTGAATATGATAAACCAGCAAAAATGCATCACTTTGCATTCTATCTACAAGACTGGAATGATATTGGACATGCAGCTGACTTAATCGGTAAGAACCGAGTTAAGAGAGACGTAGGTCCAACAAGACACGCTATCACACGTGGTCAAACAATTTATTTCTGGGAACCATCAGGTAACCGTATTGAAACTTATGCAGGTGGTTATGCAGCTTATCCAGACAATCCACAACGTGTATGGGATGTTGCAGAAGTTGGTAGAGGACTATTCTATTATGAAGGAGAATTATTCCCTTCATTCTTAGAAATAGTTAGCTAATAAAACTATTACAATTAAATAACCTGTAAACAAAAATATTAAACGATTGACACACACAAAAGAGAAGCTTACTAGCTTCTCTTTCTGTATAGATGATTTGTTATAATTGTCTTAACAATAATGAAGGGGAATAATCATGATTTATTTAACAGGAGATACACATATTCCATTTGATATTAATAAGCTTAGTAGTAGCAACTTTGATTCAAACCATCTAACTAAAGATGATTATGTAATTATTTGTGGTGATTTTGGAGGTATTTGGAATTATAAAGGTCCAGATAAAGAAGAAATATATTGGTTAGCTTGGTTAGAAGAAAAGCCATTTACAACTTTATTCATAGATGGTAATCATGAGAATTTTACTAGATTATATAAGTTTGAAGAAATGAATTGGCATGGAGGAAGAATTCATAAAATAAGAAATAGTATATTTCATCTAATGCGAGGTCAAGTATTTGAGATTGAAGGTCATACTTTTTTCACCATGGGTGGAGGAACTTCAATTGATAGAGGGCCAATGAGAGGAACAACAGAACAAGATCAATATAGAATCTGGTGGCCAGAAGAAATACCTAGTGAAGAAGAGATGCAAGAAGGTAGAGATAATCTAAAAAAATATAATAATAAAGTTGATTATATCATCACTCATTGTATGCCTAAAAGTGAATTAAAAAAGATGTTTAGTTTTGCAAGTGGCGATAAATTAAATGAATATCATGAAGAGATTATGAATACAGTTGAATATAAACATTGGTATTGTGGACATTATCATAAAGATATAGATCTTGATAACAATATCACTATACTTTTTAATAATATTATCCATTTGTAGTATTTTCACAAGTTAAATTCATGTAAAAAATAGTTAATTGTAAGCGGTTGTAGACAAGGCTATAAAAAATATAGCAAAATATACATATAACAATGCTGAAAAGTGTTGTTGATAGGAAAGAAAGGATGTGGATATATTGAATTCTTTAGTTTTAATTGCTTCATTGTTTGGTGTAATTGCTTTAGCTTTTGCATGGTTTTTGATTAATAAAGTTAATAAGCAAGATCCAGGCACTGATCGCATGCAAGAAATTGCGAATTTTATTCATGAAGGCGCAAAAGCTTTCCTGATGGCAGAATATAGAATATTAGTAATATTTATTGTGGTTTTATTTGTGGCTATTGGTTTAGGTATTGGATGGGTAACAGCTATAAGTTTTATAGTAGGTGCTTTATTCTCTACTTTGGCTGGTTATATTGGTATGCATGTTGCCACAAAAGCTAATGTTAGAACAGCAGCTTCAGCTAAAGATAAAGGTATGAATGGTGCTTTATCAGTTGCTTTTTCTGGGGGAGCTGTTATGGGAATGTGTGTAGTTGGCTTTGGTTTATTTGGAGCTAGCTTAATATATTATTTTACTGGTAATCCAGCAGTGTTATCTGGCTTTTCATTAGGAGCTAGTAGCGTCGCTTTATTCGCAAGAGTAGGAGGCGGAATTTATACTAAGGCAGCCGATGTTGGTGCTGACTTGGTAGGTAAAGTTGAAGCAGGTATACCTGAAGATGATCCTCGTAATCCAGCTGTTATTGCGGATAATGTTGGTGATAATGTTGGTGATGTTGCTGGTATGGGTGCAGATCTATTTGAATCTTATGTAGGATCTATCGTTTCAGCTATTACTTTAGGTGTAGCTGTAGCTTCATTAAATGGAGGTGTTTTCCCTTTAATAATTGCTAGTTTAGGCATCTTAGCTTCTATCTTAGGTTGTTTCTTTGTGAAAGGTGATGAGAATTCAAACCCACATAAGGCTTTAAAAATGGGAAGCTATTCAGCAGCTGTTATTGTTGTTATTGGTGCTTTTATATTAAGTAAAATATTCTTTGGAGATTTCAAAGCAGCTATAGCAATAGTTGTAGGCTTAGTTGTTGGTTTATTAATAGGAATTATTACAGAAGTATATACAAGTGGTGATTATGGGTTTGTAAAAAAAGTTGCTCAACAATCTGAGACAGGACCAGCTACAACAGTTATTTCTGGTATTGCGGTAGGCATGCAATCAACAGCTATTCCTATCATATTAATCTCTATTGGTATCATAGGTGCATATTTAGCTGATGGCTTATATGGTATAGCTTTGGCGGCAGTTGGTATGCTATCTACAACAGGTATCACGGTTGCAGTAGATGCTTATGGACCTATTGCTGATAATGCTGGTGGTATTGCAGAAATGTCTAAGCTACCAGGTGAAGTTAGAGAAATAACAGATAGATTAGATGCTGTTGGTAATACAACTGCAGCGATGGGTAAAGGTTTTGCGATTGGCTCAGCTGCTCTTACAGCATTAGCTTTATTTGTATCATATGCACAAGCTGTAAATCTATTTGAATCAGGTATTGATTTATTAGATTACAAAGTTATAGTTGGTCTATTTATTGGAGGAATGTTACCATTCTTATTCTCTTCTATAACTATGGATTCTGTTTCTAAAGCTGCTTATAAAATGATAGAAGAAGTAAGATCGCAGTTTAGAGAAATACCTGGAATATTAGAAGGTACAAGTAAACCTAACTACAATAAATGTGTTGCCATTTCAACTCAAGCTGCTTTACATGAAATGATGGTTCCAGGAGTTATGGCAGTTGTTGTACCAATTATTGTAGGTGTAGTGTTAGGACCTTCTTCTTTAGGCGGACTACTTGCTGGCGCATTAGTTACAGGCGTTATGTTAGCAATCTTTATGTCTAATTCTGGTGGTGCATGGGATAATGCGAAAAAATATGTTGAAGAAGGGCATTTAGGTGGTAAAGATTCACCAACTCATCATGCAACTGTTGTTGGTGATACAGTAGGGGATCCATTTAAAGATACATCTGGTCCATCAATTAATATTCTTATAAAATTAATGACAATAGTCGCATTAGTATTTGCGGAACTATTCTTAAAAATAGGAGGCTTATTCTAGGAGGGTAGCTTTATGGGAAAATATGCAGAAGAATTTAATGAAATAGTTGAAAAAGCTAAATTGCGTAAAAATCCTTTACGTGTTGCAGTTGCTGGAGCTGATGCCGAAAATATTTTAAGAGGTGTTTTTGAGGCTGAAGCAGATGGTTTTATTGCACCAATCTTAATAGGTAATTATAAAAAGATTGATGAATTATTAATTA
>CACZTC010000015.1 GCA_902784015.1 uncultured Erysipelotrichaceae bacterium
ATACTATAGCGTACAAACATTACGAATTAATCTAATCCTTAAGAACTAAAAATGGTTTTACTATAAAACAAATTGCGTACAAACATTACGAATTAATCTAATCCTTAAGAACTAAAACCTTCATAACTCACTAAAGCAATTAGTACAAACATTACGAATTAATCTAATCCTTAAGAACTGATACTCTAATTATAGAGCTTAAAATAGGCTATTTAAAGGCTATTCTCGCTATCATAAGATGTAAATTTTAGAAAAAAAGTTGAAGTTTTATCTGTAAACTGATTCATTATTTCAATATTTTTTTCTGTTTGTTGATTCTTAAACTCTTGTATAAGCGGATGAAATAAATAAGTATATAGTTCTGTAGATTCTATATCAATTTCATATTCTTCAACAAAATCACAATTATTCAGAATAATAATTGAATCAAAAATCATATCAATCGGGTATTTTAACTCCTTATTATTAACGAGTATCAGATGATTATCTTTTTTGTTATTAATAAGCCAATTATATGTATGTTCTCCAGCAGGGAAATCAATATAAATAACGCAAAATGTATTTCTATTTAAATATAATAATAAATTATAAATTGCCAAATACTTTTGATCTACTGTCATTTCTTCTGTATCAAAATGATACATTTGTATTATTTTAGATAAATCATAATTCGATATATCAATATTTATCCTACTATCGATATTGTTTTGAATTATATTTATAAATTTATACATTCCACTATCGGTCAAAGAATCTTTTAATGCTTCTCTGACTTTGCTAATTGACATAAACATTTTGTCATTCTCTAATACTATTCTTGATAGTTCTTCATTGAATAAAGTTTTTGGCTTAAACTCAAAAAAGCTATCTATGTTTTCCTGAAATGATACATATATAAATTCAGCATCATTATTATTAATAACATCATTATCATCGTCTACAATTACACACTTGCTTTTTTTCTTTTTAACAAAATAATCACTTAGATAATCTATAAGTATTTCTGTCTGATTATTTAAAACAATTGAATGGACTCCTGAATTTGGAAGATGGAAACATATTTCGTTATCTCCTTTAATCTTCATTATTCATTTCTCCTATCATTATCGTTCTATCTGTAGTTGTTATTTCTTCTTGAATAGAATAAGTATTGTTTACATTACATATCCTTTGATACTGTTTTTCAGTAATAGCTATATATCGAACGTTCCCCTGTGTTGGAGTGTTCAAATCTACCTTTCTTGAAGCTGTAGTTACAGAGTCATTATTGATGCAAAGCTTTGCATAGACTGAATACTGAACCATAATAAATCCTTCTTCCGATAGATATTTAACAAATCGTCTATATTCTCCTCTTTGCATCGCTGTTTCGACTGGTAAATCAAAGAACAACAATAAGCGCATAAAGCTACATTTACTCATTCCACTTCCTTGATGCCCTTAGATAAATCAATTTCTAAAATATCTGATATTCTTTCGTCTAAAAAAGCAATATAAGAATCTATTATATCTTCTATACCGTCGCAAATTCTTAGCCACTTTCCAGAAATATAGATTTTATAGTTTAATATTTCTATTATTTCTCTTTTATTTGAGACAGTGAATGATTCTTTAATATTCTCTTTTACCCATATATCTACAATTGCTCTAAATGGCTCAATGAAATCATACGTTAAGTTAAATGGATTAGATTCGCCTATATGGTGAATGCCCAATTGAGTTAATAATCCTCTTGAAGCAATACACTTTGAAATATAACTTGCTATTATTTTGTATCCATAATTAAGCGCATAATTAATATCATTATCTAAGTCTCTTGAAAATGATTTATCAAATAATTCTGTAAAATAGATTCTTGCTGCTGCAGCTTCTCGATTAGATTGATCATCAGTATAAACACTATTTCTATATTCGGTTAATGTGTTTAGTGTTTTATTAGAACCTCCTATCATTTTTATAACATCGATTTCACTTTGTATTTTCTGCTCTACTATCTGTTTCCAAAGCTTTTTCTTTCTTGTTACTTTCCATTCAATTTGTTTATTCAATTGCTTAAAAGCCAAAGAATGCCCATTAAACGCTTGAAAGATTCCTATTGGGTCATTCTTACTGTCACATATAATTACATTAATATTATTTTCTATTAATGCACTTAATAGTGGAATTGTCATAACAACTCTATCGTGTGTAAATATAACTGAATCAATATCACATAACGCAATATTTTGAAACTCGTTACCTATTGTGATTTTCATCCTATTTAAAGTTAAAGAAACCTTCGCCTCACATCCTATGATGACTGTTTTCCAACCCATTATTTCTCTATAAACAAAAATGGCCACATTTGGCCATTTTGACAATTTTTGAATAAATTCTAATTCTTTTCAGATCAGATTTATTCGTAATGTTTGTAAAGAAATTATATATCTAGAACTGCCATTTGCCAAGAGAATTCTTCTTTTTTAATTTTTGAATATGCTCCTTGAATCTCTTTTGGTGATTCAATAATCAAGGAGTCATTTTCACTAAATTTAAATCTTAGTCCTAAAATATTATATTTAAGCTTTATATAGTATCCGTTATCATTTGTATTTAAAGCATCGTAATTCACTACTGGGTTGCATCTCCCTATTATTGTAGGGGGGACCCCTGGCCTATCTAATAATAGTTCATAATATGACAATAAATCTGATAGCTCATAAATATTATTTGCTTTGGAGCAGTTTTCCATTATTGCAGCAATATATTTTTCCTCTGGTTTATTAGACCAAATTGTATTAATTGTATATTTTATAAGTGCTTCAGCACCAATATCATCATATTTTATAACGCTTTTATCTTTTTCTTTTACACCAAACTTATCTATTAGCTCTTTTCTGATATTCATTGATTTATTATAAATAACATCATACGAGAATATATTAATAAATTTCTTTTCTAACTTTTTGTTCGCTATACTACCGATATTAAATATCATAGGGCAATTCGCGACCGTATCATAAATAATGTCGTTTTTGTAAGCTCTAAATTTAAATAAATATGTTTTTAATTCACCTTTCTCATCAATAAGCTCTGGCTTTTCGTAATAATCGGTAATCAGCTTCAAGTATTTTTCTTTATTTATTATTCCATCTTTAGAGACTATTACTTTTGGTATATGTACTGCCAGATGTTCTTTATTACCTTTTTTATTTGTAAATTTATAGAAATCTACTGCAGCACATTCTACACCTTTAAATACCTTTTTATCATCATTCACTCCTATAACTGCTAAAGGAGCTTTATCTTTATAGTCTTCTTGCCCTAGAATGGTTGCTTCAAAGAATTTACCAGAAAATTTCTTTTCTACTTTTAAAGAGTAGAAAGGAGTAGTAGCTTTTATTATTGATATCAATGAATGACTATCCTCCGATGATTCATTGAAAGCTTTATAATAAGCGTGTTTAATAAACTCATTTAATTGTTTAGAACGCGATCTAGCTTCTTCATTATCACCAAAAGAATCATTCATTGTTTTTATAAATCCTTTGTAAGAGCCCAAAGACTCACCCTTACTCTTTTTAATATCGCGACTATCATAATTTGGATAATAAGTATTCAAAGTACGATCTGCTACTACTAATAATGCTGCATCATGTGCGTGATGTTGCTCTCCTAAATCTCTATTCTTTTTTATATTAAATGCTTTTCTGTATAAAGATGTATATGCCGATTTTAATGCTACAATTTTTGTTATGTTACCGTGATAAGCGTTATAAGCATTTAGTATTTCCATGAATTCTTTAATAATATATCTAGTATCAACTAAGTTTTGATTTATGAATCTTTCTAATTCCGGTTCCCTTAGCATTAACCTTTTGTATTTTTGTTCTGATATTAATCCTGTTTGAAATAAAGAATTAACTCTTTTTTCATATTCACTACTGCTTATAACTTTTTTACCTACAGTTTCTCCACTTTCAATGAATTCCAAAGGCAACCTATCTCCTTTTTTGGCATTTGCTAAACGAGAAATAAGCATCTTATCATCTTTTGAATCATCGCCAAAACCTCTAGGCAAAATGTGATCTATTTCATAATCCGAAAGATTATTAATATTAATCTTTTCTCCTGTTAATAAATCTGTACCATTTTGTCTAATATACAATTCTATTTTTGTTTTATTAGTTGCTAAATATGCTTTAATATCTTCCCAATCTTCTATGTGATTTACATCATATAGTTTTTTCTCTTTTAATTGGTTTTCTAAATGGTTATATAGACTCTCAACTTTTTTAAAGTGCTTTTCGCTAATAGTGCCAACCTCTGTATGATCTTTAAAATCCCTAGCTGTTTCTAAAATAACTCTACGCGGAACTCCATATACTTTAACCATTTCGGAATATATTTTCATACATTCATTTAATGAACGTATTACGGGTCTAGACATTGCGATAACTGGCTTTCCTTCCTCAATCAATAAATTAATATCTAATCTACCATCGTTATTTTGCAACTTCTGCATATATTTATTTGTTATAAAGTTTATCGGATTGCCTTTTAAATCAGTCGCGGAAGATAATAATGTCATTTGTTCATTGGTATATTTATCGCTATTATCTTCAAATAGTTTACTTAATAATGTTCCACCTTTTTTATCAATAGGTTGAATCATTACAAGTTTCTTAGAAAATGAATAGAAAGAATTAGATTTTAGTTTCGCTAATTTTTTGGCCTGTTCTTCTGTATATCCAAAATCATTTATCAATGCTCTTTCTTTTGTGACTTCTTCGTCATATAAGTTTACTGCCACCACAATCTCTTCGATTCTATCAACCTTTTTAGCCTCGTCAAAAATATCCATAATTGTTTTAAGTTTTAAAGATTTATCGATTGTTGCTATCTGATGATATAAAGTGAATGCGTTATTAAATGTTGGCTCTTTTGTGCCATGTTTTTGTGGACCAAAAGATTTTAAACCTAACAACTCTGCTACTTCTTCATATTTTATAGTTTTCTTTTTTAAGAATAAATCATCAAATACTTTAATTTTGTCTTCTAATGTTAAATAATATCTATTCTCATCTTTATCAATTGCTGTTAGAATGTTCAATTCGTTTAGAATGTTATGAGTCTCCGCAATTAATGATCCTTTAGGAAGCGCGTACTCTTCTGGAAAATATGTACATCTTGAAATCATTCTTTCTTTCCATGTCTTAATTGATTTTGGTTCATCAATTGCTTTCCCTTCAGATGTTTTCATAGTATATGCATAGCTATATTTAAATGGAATAGAATCATCTTTTTTAACCCAGGCATTTTTTGCGTTTTCATTAAGCGGGCCAATATAATAAGGTATTCTTGCAGATACAATACTTACACACGCATCAATAAAGTCGTCTGTTATTTCCTTTTTATAGTATTCTTGTTGCTTTTCTAAAATTGAGCGAGCCTCTTTAACGTATAATGCATTTGGATAATTATTATCAATATTTCTCCAAGCTCTTTTATGCTTTCCTTTAGATACTCCCTCTAATTCTTTTATTAACGCTTTATACTCTTCTGACTCCTTACCTGATAGAATGGCTTTTTCATATTTATCTATTTCATCTACCGCTTTTTCACAAAGATAATCATATTTTTTCATTATTTGAGATATCTTTGCCATATCATATAAATCTACACATTCCATCATAAAAGTTGGTATTTCTTCTTCTGATGATCTTATATCATTAATATTTACTGTTTCTTTCATATTAGAGAAATATTCAGATATTGATAAAACCTTGCTTTTATAACCACAAAGAAGATTCAAAATATTTTCAAAAGCATCAATATCTTCTTCGCATATTCTTGATTTCTTCGCTTTTCTAATAAGTGACTTATCTGCTTCTCCACTAAATATTTTATTTAGGTATTCTTCCGCAAACTCCTTCTTAGAGGAATCAATGATTGTTATATAAGGAGCAGTAATACTGTAGAAAATATCTTTATAGTCATCAAATGAAACTGTACTTTTCGAAAAATCATACATTTCCATATTAAAATGACCCCTGGCATGAAGCATGTTTAATAAACAAAGATAAATTTCTCTTTTATTCACTTTTTCTTTAAGTGCTCTTTTTCTTAAATGATAAACTGTTCTATCTTTTGGTAAATCAAACTTAGAAGACTTAAATGTAAAACTACCATAACCTTCTTCATTTATTTCTTTTTCTTTTATAAGCCCAAAATCAACAAAAGCATTTTTTAATTGTTTTCTTCTCCACTGTTTTCTTTTAGTGTTTCTTCTTGCGGAGCGATATCCTCTTGCTTCTGAGGCTTCTGTTGCTTGATTAAAAATACGAACGCCCAAATACCTTAAATCCTTTTCGCCGATAACCGCTGAACCAATGGATCCAATACCAATATCATATCCAAAGTCAACATAATCATTCTTTTTCATGATTTTTCTCCTCTTCTATATTGTTGTAATTATCTTTATAATATTTTCTTGCTTTTATTATACTATTTCACCTCCATTCATATAATTCAAAGAATACTTTTCCTATTATTTATTCAAACATAGTGGCCATACAAAAAAACTGCCAAGATGCAGTTAATTATTTTTTAGATATATTACACTTCCATAAAGCCATCGGATGATCAATAATTCTATTTATTATTTCATTATCATCAAACAAAAGTTCTGGACAATAGATTTTATTATAAAAATTATCTAAAAAAGCTAGCTCAGAGTCTGTAAGTATAATATTATCTTTTAGATACTTTATTACATTCTCTTGCGCAGCATTAAGATCAAATTTCTCACCATTTCTTAAAACGGGTAATAATTCTGTTTTAATTCTATAAGAAGAAAAATCATTTATTTTATTAAACTCTATTCTTAATGGAATAGTTTTAAAAGATATCGCTATATAAAACAAAATACATTTCTTAAATAGTTCCATTTCTTCTTTCGATAAATGATAATGCTTTTGCATATTATAAATATCATATAAATCACGCGATGCACCTCTATTTAAAAGTGCCGCTGTTTTAGATGCAAATATCTCAATGGGATTTACACACAAAACCGATAATGTATTATCTAACCATGGAGCATTGATTTTTTCATTAACTAGTGGAAATATATGATTTCTAAGCATATAGTTAATTTCTATTTTTAAATTATCTTTAACTTCTCCAGCATTTATATACTCAAAAATGAAAGAGTCCAAAGCATGGTATTGTTTTGACTTATCACTAAGTTTATAGCCAGAAGAAATCATATATTTAGTAATTCTTTCATTAATTATTTGTCTTTCCACTAGCATTTCTTCTTTTGTTGTATAGCTTACATAATCTAAATCTATATCAACCGAAAGGCGAGGCAAATTAAAGATTGTTAGATTAATAGCAGTACCACCTTTAAGCGCCAAATTATTAGATAGTATTAAATCGCTATGGAAATAAGATAAAACATCAATAAGCCTACAAACTTTTTCAAAAGTGTCTCTAATAAAGCCTAATTCTTTTGCTTGCTTACCTATTATATTTTTATCATATTGCTTCACAATATATATCACCTTTCGCTATAAGTTCTTTTATATATTTAGGCGCATATAGTTTCCATTTTTTATGTAATATAAAATTATCTTTTTTATCATAAAGATATGTTTTACTTTTTGAAGAATTCTTCTTGCATTCTTCAAAAAATGAATCTGATAATAATAGTTCATCATTAAAAGCTTCTAAAATATAACCTGCTTTTTGATATAGCTGTGATTTAGAATGATTTTTAAGAGATAATAATAATTTATTTTCTTCTAAATGCGGAATCAAAGAAATACAGCGAAGTAATTCTTCTAATCCACCTACTTTAGATGGATCTTCTATACCATCTATAACAGTCTGCTCTAAACTAGTAACCCTCACATTATATTGAGTTTCTACTATATCTTTATCTTCGTCATTTAAAATAGGATGATATTTTAGCCCGTCATATTCAAATCCTCTAATTTTCTTATTTGATATGAAATAAACATCATTAAACACTTGATTCGCAAAACCATAATATTCAAATGCGCTATGATAAGAAACACAAGCATCATCAGAAACAACAGATGCAATTTGAAACCTATTCGCAATTGGTTGATCTGTCTCCATACTAATAACGGTATATAAATCACGTCTAACTCTTTCAATATAACCTTTTTTCAAATAACTCTTGATATACCACTGAGCAGAACTTTCTTTTTTAGTAATATCAATTAAGTCATTATATGAAAAACACTTTAAAGTCACTAAATCTTTATATAAATTCATAATAACCTTTCATATTATTTCTATTTTAGCTCATTATCATTGTTTTTACTACTATTTTGAGATATTTTAGAAACATATATATCTATTCACTTGTTATATATATAAAAATATAAGGGCTTCCCCTATATTTAAGTTACTAAATACAAATAATTATGAAAAACATATGAATATTTATACTTGATTAAATTAATCTTTAATTATCTTCTATTTCAACGTCTACTTCCCCAAAAAATAGAATAACATAGGCCTCTATACTAAAAATGCGCATATTTGGATAAGCGCATTATTTATTTAATTCTTCTCATAAGACCATTCATGATTCTCTTTTAATACTTCTAATAAGTCTTTCATATCAGTAATAATCTTATTTGGTCTTGCTGCTATTATTTCTTCTTTTTTCTTAAGATCAGACATATAGGCTATAGAATAAACCCCCGCATTTTTAGCGGCTTCTACATCGCTCGCATTATCTCCTATATATATACAAGAATCATGTCCCTTTTTAAGTCTAACTCCTGCATATAGGATCCCATCTGGGGAAGGTTTTGCTTTACCATATAAATCTCTACCAAGAACTATCTTAAAACAATCTTCAAGTCCTAATTGTCTAACCCATGATTCACAGGAATTAGTTAAACGTGATGATACAATACCTAAGATATAACCAGAATTATTTAAAGTCTCTAATGTTGTTTTTACATTAGGAAATAATGATACTTCATCACTCCAAGAAAAAGAGCTTTGATATTTACGATATTCTTCAACTAACTCATCAGGATCTTGTTCAGGAAATAGCTTTGCCATTTCTTCTTTTAAGGTTGGACCAAAGACTTCTTTTTGTATTTCTGGAGTAAATAAAGATATATCACTATATTTCTTAAATAAATATTCATAACAACGTATAACCATAC
>CACZTC010000016.1 GCA_902784015.1 uncultured Erysipelotrichaceae bacterium
ACAATCTTCTACACAGTTGGTGGTTTATTAGTACTAGGCGCAATTATCATGCTAATTCAAAAGAGAAGAATGGCTGAATAATTAAACCAAATAATATTAAAAGATAAAAAATTAGATTAACTGCAGTGGTGCCCTAAGGCACCACGCAGTAAGGAGAACACTGCAATGAGTAATAAGAATAATAAAAAGGGCAGTAGTTTAACAACCTGGATACTTGTTCTCATAATGATTGCAGGGTTGTCCTTACTGCTCTATCCTACATTTGCGGATTGGTGGAACTCTATGTATGCAAGCCGTGCGATTGCGACATATTCAGAAAAGATTGCAAATATGGATTCAAGTCAATTGGATGAGATGTGGGAAGAAGCGGTAAAATATAACGCTGAAGAATTTGAACCAAATTCTGCATTAACAAATATTTCTGATGAACAACTTGAACGATACAATAATACTTTAGATGTATCTGGTGATGGTGTTATGGCTTTTGTACAAATTCCAAAAGTTCGTATTGAATTACCTATATATCATGGTACTGATGATAACGTACTACAAGTTGCTGTTGGACACTTGGAAAATACTAGTTTACCAATAGGGGGTACTAGTACACATGCTGTTATATCTGGGCATAGAGGTTTGCCAAGTGCGAAATTATTTACAGATATAGATCAATTGGTTGAAGGTGATATATTCATTATTCAAACATTAGGTAGGACAATGACTTATGAAGTTGATCAAATAAGGGTAGTCTTACCAACAGAATTAAGTAATTTGGTAATTGAAGAGAATATGGATTATTGTACATTACTTACATGTACTCCATATGGAATCAATTCTCATAGATTACTAGTTAGAGGCAAAAGGATTGAAAATGCAGTAGCTGAAGTATATGTTCCTGCTGATGCTACACAAATTCAACCTATGTTTATTGCCCCATTTGTGGGAGTGCCAATATTAATAATCTTACTTATCTATCTATTAGTTAGTACAAGTAAGAGAAAAAGAAGATAAAAGTGGAGGAATTCATTATGAAAGGTAGAAGGAGTCAAATTGTTAAGACAATAGGTGTAGCATTCGTGCTGCTGGCTTTAGTATTAAATTTCTTTAGGGTTAATGCTAATGAAGCATTTGATACTAATAAAGCTGTAGAATTAACTATTGATTATCGTCCAGATGGTACAGCTAGTAATGATGTTGAATTCTCCATTTATAAAGTAGCTGATGTAGACGCTAATGCTAGGTTTACATGGTATGGTGATTTTAAAAAGTTTGATGGAAATATTGAACTTTCAGGATTAAATCAAGAAGGTTGGCGTAATCTTGGCTTAACATTAAAGGGTTATGTTGATGCTGAAAAGATTAGTGCTACTAAGAGTAATAAAACTAGTGAAGGAACTGCTAATTTTACTGATATTGAACAAGGTTTATATCTTGTTGTAGGTGAGAAACATAATCTAAATGAAAAAGTATATTTCATTCAACCATCTATGGTATGTTTGCCTCAATATGATGAAAATGGCGCAGCTCAATATGAAGTTATGATTAATCCTAAATACGATTGTGAAGATTTAGAAAAGCTTAAAATTGTTAAGATTTGGGTTAATACACAGCCTCGTGAACGTGGTTATGTAGAAGTTGATGTTTATTGTGATGGTGAATTATATCAAACAGTAACCTTAAATAATGATAACAATTGGCAACAAGAACTATTAAATCTTGAAAAAGGTCATGAATGGACTGTTGCGGAAAGAATTGGTACTAATGGCGATTGGCAAGTTAGAGTAGAAAGAAATCAACATATCTTTGAAGTTGAAAACAAAATTCCTGAAACACCAGATGAAACTCCTACTCCAACTCCAGAAATAACACCAACACCAACTCCAACTCCTCCGCCAACAACAACCCCACCAACGACTCCTCCTCCAACAACTCCACCAGAGATTCCACATACTGGATTAGTATGGTGGCCAGTTCCTGTATTTATAGGTGTTGGATTTATGTTAATTGTGATAGGATTGTTCTTGAAGAGATATGAAGATGGGGCTCAAGAATAAGATAGGTAAAGTATTAATATTCATAGGCCTGCTAAGTGTTATAGCAGGTCTATTTTATGGCGGTTGGAATTATTATCGTGGCTTTAGAGCAGGCAAACAGTCTAATGAGATAATTAGTGTCATTAAGCAGGAAGTAAAGACAGTCGATAGTAGTAATGAAAGTATTACTCCTGATTATATATTATCTCCAGAAATGGAAATGCCAACGATAGAGGTAGATGGTCATAACTATATTGGTGAGATTATTATTCCTGATTTAGGATTAGAACTTCCAGTAATGGCTGATTGGAGCTATCCGCAATTAGATATATCCCCATGTAGATATATGGGTAGTGCTTATTTAAATAACCTAATTCTAATGTCACATGATTATCCTCAACATTTTGGATATACATATAAGCTACAGCAGGGTGCTAGAGCTATATTCATAGATGTTAGTGGTAATAAGTTTGAATATGAATTAGTAAATACTGAAGAATTATGGCCAACTGATGTAGCAATCTTAGAACAAGAAAGTGATCAATATGATCTAACAATCTTTGCGTGTATATATAACGGGGAAATGAGAACAGTTGGTAGGTTTAAATTATTGAATACTAAATAGATATTATATAGCTAGCTAATATAGCTAGTTTTTAATATGAAGTGTTAAGGAAATATATTGTCATATCAGTTTTTGATATAATTATATATAGCGAGGGAAAGTGGATGGATAAGATTATTATTGCGTTATTACTTATA
>CACZTC010000017.1 GCA_902784015.1 uncultured Erysipelotrichaceae bacterium
AGAAAATACTTATACTTATGATAAAAAAGGAGAGGAAGTTAAAGAAGAAATAGTAATAGAAGAAGACTACATCGCTAGTGAAGAGAAAAAGACAGTTTCTTTTCCATCTATGACATTAATTGGACAGCTTCATGATAAATATATCTTATGTGCAGTTGATGAAGGTTTAGTTATTATTGATCAGCATGCTGCCCAGGAAAGAGTTAATTATGAAATGTATAAAAGGATTCTAAATGATGAACCAGTGATGATAGATACTTTAATGCCTATAACTATTCATACAACGAATGATATCGTTAATAGATTAGATGAATTAAATGAAGCTATAAGTGATGTACATATAAAATTTGAAGCTTTTGGCTCAGATACTTTAGTTGTGCATACTTTACCAACATGGTTACAAGAAGTTGATGAAATAGCTTTTTTAGAAGATTTAGTACAAGCTTTTAAAGATGAAAAAGAAATAAAATATACAAAAATAGAAAAGAAAAAAATAGCTACAATGGCTTGTCATCATTCAATCCGTTTTAATAAATCTCTCACAAGAGAAGAAATGGAAGAAGTGGTAAGACAATTATCTTTATGTGATAATCCATATCATTGTCCTCATGGTAGACCTACATTTATCACTTTAAAAGAAAAAGAATTAGTGAAGGAATTCTTAAGATGAAAAAAGTGATTGTGATAGTTGGGCCAACAGCTTCGGGGAAAACAGCTTTTTCTATCCGCTTAGCTAAAGAAATAAATACTGAAATAATAAGCGGAGATAGTGTTCAAGTATATCGAGGCTTAGATATAGGTTCAGGCAAAATTAAAGAGGAAGAAAAAGAAGGTATTAAGCATTATCTGATAGATATTTTATCTCCTAAAGAGAATTATAGTGTTGCTGACTTTCAAAAGATGGCACGTAATATAATTGATGAAAATGATAAGGCAATGATTATATGTGGGGGAACAGGCTTATATATAAAAGCATGTTTATATGATTATGATTTTATTGAAGAAAAGAATGATTATGATAATAGTTGGTTAGAAGAAATGGATAATGAAGATTTATATAAATTATTATTAGAAAAAGATCCGCTTCAAGCTGAAAAAATACATATTAATAATCGCAAAAGATTAATAAGAGCTTTAGAGATTATTGAACATAGTTCTGAAAAACAAAGTGATATTATAGTGCGACAAAAACATGATTTAATATATGATGCTTTTATTGTTGGATGCACGATGGATAGAGATATTCTTTATGAAAGAATTAATAAGCGTGTAGATAAAATGATTGAAGAGGGCTTAGAAGAAGAAGTAAAATCTTTATTAAATGATGATATAACATTCAATTATCAATCTATGCAGGCAATAGGTTATAAAGAATGGAAGAATTATTTAGAAGCTAATCAGAGTAAAGAAGAAGTAATAGAAGAAATAAAAAAACATTCTCGACAATTTGCTAAAAGACAATATACTTTCTTTAATAATCAAATGAAAGTAAAATGGTTTAATTCAGATAATGAAGAAGAAGGAATAAATACTATTGAAGAAATAAAGAGGTGGATAGGATGAATATATTAAAACAAATAAAAAAGAAATATCGAAATTTCGGAATATTTAAAGGCCTATTTTTAGGATGTTTGTTGGCTTATGTGGTGACTATCACATTATTTGCGGCGCAAATAAGTAATTTTAAAATAATAGGAACCATTGCAGGCATTATTACTGCTTTATTAGTGATGTTTTTATGGATTTTTAGATGGAATCAAAAATATAAAAAGATTGAAGATAAAGTCATGACTTTAGAAAGCTCTAATAGTCCTCTTGATTATGATAATTTACAACTGGTCGGAAGAAATTTGTCGTTAGGTAAGAATTGGTTAGTTTATCATAATAAATTAAATTTTGATTTTTGGACAAAGAATACAATTAGTAAAGTCAGAAAATTGAGTGGTAAAAATATAGAAATTACTGATAATGAAGGAAAACGTAAATCCTTAAAATTAGATACTAGTAGAAATATTGATGAAATAATAAATGATTGGCTAAGACCGGTCAACGAATTTGACTTTGGGTCAAATAGTGCTAATATGATAAATGAAGATAGTTTATCTTCAATAGAAGGAGGGTTGAAAGATGAGTGAATTCAATCGTCAAGATGTTTATGTTGAAGAAAGTGGTGCTTCTTTAGGTGATTATTACGCTAAAGTATTTTCACTAATGGGGCTAGGTTTAGTAATTACAAGTATTATAGCTTTTTATGGTTATTATTCTTTAATAAGAGGTGGAATAGTTTATAGATTATTATCTGGTACTTATGCACCAATTATATTTATCGGTTTATTTATTAGTGAGTTAGGTATAGCTATAGCGATGGGTAGAGGTCTAACAAAATTCTCTACTGCTACAGTAAGAACTTTATTCTTTATATATTCAGCTATTACAGGTTTAACTTTCTCAATTATTCCTGCTGCTTATGGATATAGTACTATCTTTGTAGCTTTCATTTTTGCGACGGTATTATTTGTGTCATGCGGAATAATCGGTAAAACAACAAGCGTTGATCTATCGCAATTTAGAGGTTTATTATATGGTGCTTTATTAGCTGTGATTATTCTTTCTGTTTTATCAATATTTATTCCATTATTAAGAAATAATCTATTAATAGGTTATTTAGGATTAATTGTTTTCTTAGGCTTAACTGCTTATGATATGCAAAAGATTAAAGCTTTCTACTATAGTGCTAATAATGAGGCTATAAAAGATAATTTAGCTATTTATTCAGCTTTCCAATTATATTTAGATTTCATTAATATATTCTTATATATCCTAAGAATATTAGGTAGTAGGAATAGAAATTAAGAGAAGTCAAAAATAGAGGAAACTCTATTTTTTTAGGCATATAAAATATGTTTTTTAAGATAAATGATAGAATATTAGATAATAAAGGTTAATTATGTTGTTGGAAGAATATAAATTTACAGATTATTATCATCAGTTCATCACTATTGAAGTAGATGAATTGACGGATTTATTAAAAGACAATATTAAGGTTAAAGAAGAAGATTGTTATGCCTTATGTTCTTCATATTGTGGTAGAGATGGTCTTCTAGAATTTAATGTTTTAGCTATAGGTCCTAGCTGGGAAAAGTGTACTAAAGGGTTAAGACTTAATAAGATGCTAGGAATTTTTACGATGGATCAAGTTAATAAATGTGAAGCAAAAATAGCTGATCCTAATATGCGTATGATTGAAAAGAATAATGACTTCATCAAGGAAATGGATGAAGGATGGAATGAAGAATTATTAGAAACAAGACTAGATGATAGATTAGATGATATTAGAGATATCTTTTATCCAGATGTTGTATATACAGGTATTATCTTAAATAACTATATTATGGAATATCCTATGCGCATAAAAGGAGTAAAGGGACCATTTTTAGTAGGAGCACTAGATGAAGAACCTGATGATAAGTCTGGTTTACATTTTGATGATACTATATATGCTTTACCATATATTCAAGAAGATAGCTGTCGCTTATTCGCGCTATTTGCGGGAGATAATCTAAGTGAAGATGAGATTAAAATAAGAGATCGTATCATCGATGAAATGAATAAATATGGTATATCTTTTAATGGTTTTTCAATAAGGAGTTAATGTGAGCCAATCTAGAGAAATAATATATAAATGCCCATATTGTCAAAAAGAATTTGAGATGACAATATATGATGCAGTTAATGCAAATAAAGATTTAGATGAAGCTGAAAGATGTAAAAGTGGCGATATTTTTAAACAATTATGTCCTCACTGTCATAAGGATTTCATGGTCATGAATCCTTTTGTATATACTGATATAGATAATAAATTTATTATTTTTGTGAGTGATGAAGAAGTTCCAGAAAGTTTACAAGAATTATCAAAATCTTTTGATGAAGCTGGATATAGATTAAGAAGATGTCGCACGATTAAAGAATTCACAGAAAAGATACAAATCTTCGAAGATGGTATGGATGATATATTAGTAGAATTAGCTAAATATGATAGTTTTATTGAATATATTGATAATCGCAAAGGTAATGCTGAAGATATTAGTTCAATTGAATACCAACATACTAAAGATGATGTAATGAAAATAAATGTTAGATGCGATGATAGAGGCTTATCTTTTTTAATTCCTATTGCAGCTTTAGAAGAAGTAGTAAATAGCCAAAAAGATTTCTTTGCGATAGATAATAAGGCATTTCCATTAATAAATTCTGATTGGATAATCCAGTTATATAATGATGCCGAAGGTTTAATTTCTTAATGCCGAATAGTTTCCATATTCAACTTTACAAATAATTGTATACAAAAGAATGTCTATTATATAATTTAGATACCTAGAAGGGGAAAGGAAGAAATAATTAATGACAAAATTTTTAAAAGGTGTTTTAGCAACAGCATTAGCATTTAGTTTGGTTGCTTGTGCAAACACTCCAGCTGAAGAACCTGAACCAGAAGTAGAGGAAGAAGAAGTTGTCGAAGAAGAAGTTGAAGAAGAAGTTGAATTGGCAACAGCTGTTTATGACATCTACAACAGAACAGGTGAAACAGTTACAGATCTTTATGTCTATGAAGTTGGATCAAGTGATAAAGGCACTAACTATGCTGAAGATATGCATGGTAATCACACAACAGTTGACTTTGGCGAAATCGAGGCAGATAAAGTATTCGTATTAGAATATACAACTGAAAGTGGTAGAGTAGGTAAATTTGAAACATTACATGTTGAAGAAGCTCCTATTACATTATTATCAGAAGATGCTATGACAGGTGCTACGCAAATAGCTTTCGCATTACCAGAAGAACCAGCTAGATATACATTCTATAATGCTACTGGTGAAAAGGTTACAGATCTATATGTATTCGAAAATGGTGAAAGTGATAAAGGTACTAACTATGCTCAAGATGGTATGGAAAACGAAACAAGAAAAGTTGTAAGTTTCGGTAAATTACCAGTTAATAAAGCATTCACAGTTGAATATACAACTGAAAGTGGTAGAGTTGGTACATTTGATACATTACATGTAGAAGTTGCCCCTATCTCTTTACTAGCAGAAGATGATATGACAGGTGCTACTCAAATTGCATTCAAGAGACCTGATTGGGCAGCAAATGATACAGATGTATATTTTGGTGCTAAATATGATGCGGCTCATGGTACAAAATGTTTCTCTACAGCTGCTGTAGCAGTAACAGCTGATGGTGTTATCGTTGATGCATTCTTAGATGAATATCAATATATGGCTGCTGATGGTAATGAAGGTGTTCCTAATAGTGATGCTACAGAAGATGGTTTCGCAGCTAATTATGCTGAAGGTAAAGTATTAGGTTCTAAGAAAGTTAACCATACAGCATATTCTGCACATATGGCTGAAGCAGGTGGCGCTACTCAAGATATTAAAGATAGCTATGAAGCAATTGAAGAATTTGTAAAAGGTAAATCATTAGATGAATTAGAAGGCGTTGATGAAGTTACAGGTTCAACATTAGCTGATACAGCTAGTTATGTAGCATTTATAGTTGCTACAGCTAAAGAAGCTCTAAATGGTAATGGCTATGTAGTTGATGGTACAGATGGTTTAGAAATTAAAGAATCTGATTATGCAGCTCATGGTAATAAATGCTTCACATTTGTAGCTAACCTTGTTAAAGGTGACACAATTGTCGCAACATATATCGATGAATTCCAATATGTTGATGCAGCAGCTGAAGGTATTGAACCAGTTCCAAATGGTACAGATACAGAAAACTTCGCTGGCGGTAATAATGAAGGTGTTGTATTAATTTCTAAGAAGGTTAATGATGATTTCTATTCAGGTATGATGGCTGAAAAAGCAGGCGCTACACAAAATATCAAAACAAGCTATGAAGCAATTGAAAATTATGTAGCAGGTAAAACAGTAGCTGAATTAGAAGGCGTTGATGAAGTTACAGGTTCAACATTAGCTGATACAGCTAACTACATCAAAGCAGCAACATATACTGCAACAAATTCTAAATAATTTATTTAGAAATTATGATTCATAAAGCGATTCATGGAAGTGAATCGCTTTTTTAAGTGATATTGAAAAAATTATAATAACCAATACAATATATTAGATGAAGAAAAGAATAGAATTTAAAAATAAATATATATTTCATGTTCATTCATATCGTTGTGGACATGCGCAAATGATTGAAGATGAAGCATATGTCAAAAAAGCGATAGATTTAAAAGCTCAACAATTAATTTTTACTGATCATGTTCCTTTTTATGATGATAAATTAGAGTATCGTATGAAATATGAAGAATTAGAAGGATATTTAAAAACATTAACTAATTTGAAGAATAAATATAAAGATATAATAGAAATCAATATCGGTTTTGAAGTTGAATATCTACCTTATTATCATGATTATATTGAAGACTTATCTAATCGAGATGAAATAGAAATATTAATATGTGGTCAACATTTTTTTGAAGATGAAAAGGGTAGAATAAGTTCAGATATAGAAGATGAAGAAAAAAGAAAAATCGAAAGCGAACAATGTATGCGAAATATGTGTCAGGCTATTGAAACAGGTTTATTTCAAGTTATAGCCCATCCTGATAGATGTTTTAAAAAAGAAAAAAGATGGAATAATAATTTAGAAAAATATTCAAAAGAATTAATAGCTTTAGCTGATAAGCATGGCACCATTCTTGAAAAGAATTTACAGTCAATGCTTAGAAAGGGATATTACTGGGAAGAATTCTGGGATTTAGTTCCTGAAACAGTAAATATTCTAATTGGTAGTGATGCTCATTTTGTTGATGATATGCATGTGATAGATTATGAATAAAATAATAATTGCGCCTGATAGTTTTAAAGGCTCTTTATCGGCATTAAGATGTACAGAAATAATTAGTGAAGAATTTAATAAATGCTTTCCTAAGGCACAATTAATAAATATGCCTATTGCGGATGGTGGCGAAGGAAGTCTTGATGCTTTAATTATGAATAAAAAATATCAGATTATAAAACTTGAAGTTGAAGGGGCTGATAGAAAGAAAAGATTAGCTCGCTATGCGATAAATGAAAGTGGAGTTGCGATTATTGAATTAGCAGAAGCTTGTGGCATAATGAAACAAGATAAGTTACATCCTTTAACTTCTAATACCTATGGTTTTGGTCAATTAATTAAAGATGCAATAAATAATGGAATTAAAGATATTATTCTTTGTATAGGCGGTAGTGCTTCAACTGATGCTGGCTTAGGTTTAATGGAGGCGCTTGGCGTTAAATATTTTAATAATAATCATGAAGAAATTAGACCATGTGGTAAATCTTTAACTGAAATAGAGGAAATAGATGAAAATTTTATCGATGATAATCTCAAAGATGTAAGATTTACAGTTATGTGTGATGTTAATAATCCTCTTCATGGGGAAAATGGAGCAGCATATATTTACGGTCCACAAAAAGGGGCTACACCAGAAGAAGTGGAATACTTAGATAGAGGTTTAAAACATATCAATGATTTATTTATTAATAATAAAGGAATTGATATGAATTTAATTGAAGGTAGTGGCGCAGCTGGGGGAGTTGGAGCAGCAACTATATATTTTTTTAATGCTACGCTTAAATCAGGAATAGAAACTATTCTATCGCTTAATAATTTTGAAAACATATGTCAGGATGCAGATTTGATAATAACAGGCGAAGGTAGAGTTGATGAACAAAGTCTCTATGGTAAAGCTTTATCAGGTATTATTAATAAAGCTAATAATATACCTATTATTGTGATATGCGGGAAGAATCAATTAGATAGAGAATTAGATAATATTAAAATATATGAACTAAATGATGATGATTCAAATGCAGATACTATGAAAGAGCCTGAAGTATATTTAAGAAGAATTATGAAAAAAATATGTAAAGATATTCGATAATATCGAAAATAAAAAATACCACTTATGCTTTAAGCATTTTGAATTATCTTTTAATACTTTTCCTCTATAATTAGTAGCAGTTATTTTATAAGGAGTGAAGGCCAAGATGGAAATTATTAAAAGAAGCGGAACCAAACAAAAATATAATATTACCAAAATTGAAAACGCAGTAAAAAAAGCTTTTAATGCGACAAAGACACCAATTGATGAAAAAGCGATACATCGTATTGCCAAAGATGTTGAAAAACAAATCCTTAAAAAAGATGATGTTAGCGTTGAAGAGATTCAAGACCTTGTTGAAGAAGGCTTGATGAAAGAACAATATTATGCTGCAGCTAAAAGCTATATTCTCTATCGTGAAAAACGCTCACAGATAAGAGCGACTTTAGATAAGATAGTTAATACATTTCAAAAGAAAAATGATATTCGTAAAGCACTAGAAAGAATAGAAAAAGATTTTGAAAGTGAAACTTATCCTTTAGATAAGTTAGCTGATAAATATTTTTCATTTGTAAAAGAGGGGCAAGCAGATAGTGACTTATTACCATTACTAATAAGAGCTGCTGTCGAATTAACAACGCAAGATGCACCTGATTGGGAATTCATCGCAGCTAGAATATTATTAGTGAAATTCCAAAGAGAAGTAGCTCTTTATGATAAAACAGAATCTTTTTATGAAAAGGTTAAATATTTAGTAGAAGAAAATTTATATGGAGACTTTATCCTTAAAAAATATACAAAGAAAGAATTAGAAGAAGCTGCAAAATATATAGATAAGAAAAGAGATTTATTATTCAATTATTCAGGCTTGGAATTATTAATTAAAAGATATCTAATAGTTGATCATGCTCATCATCCTTTAGAAACACCGCAAGAAATGTATCTAGGAATAGCTCTTCATTTAGCTATCAATGAAAAGAAAGATAGGATGAAATGGGTTAAGAAATTCTATGATATGTTATCGACAATGAAAGTTACAATGGCTACTCCTACCTTAAGTAATGCACGTAAACCATTCCATCAATTATCATCTTGTTTTATTGATACTGTTCCAGATTCTTTAGATGGTATATATAGATCTATTGATAATTTCGCTAAAGTTTCTAAGCTAGGTGGAGGTATGGGTTTATATTTTGGTAAAGTCAGATCTAAAGGCTCTACAATTAGAGGCTTTGAAGGGGCAGCTGGTGGGGTTATTCGTTGGATTAGATTGGCTAATGATACAGCTGTAGCAGTGGACCAATTAGGAGTAAGACAAGGTGCCGTAGCAGTATATTTAGATGTTTGGCATAAAGATTTACCAGAATTCTTAGCTATTCGTACTAATAATGGTGATGATAGATTAAAAGCACATGATGTCTTCCCAGCAGTATGTTATCCAGATTATTTTTGGCAACAGGTTAGAGATAATATCAATGGGGATTGGTATTTATTCGATCCTCATGAAATAGAAGATGTTAAAGGATATTGTTTAGAAGACTGTTATGGAGAAGAATGGACAGAAAAATATTTAGATTGTGTTAATGATCCTAAAGTATCTAAAAGAGTTTTACCAATAAAAGAAGTAATAAGATTAGTTATTAAGTCTGCAGTAGAAACTGGTACACCATTTGTCTTTAATAGAGATATTGTAAACCGTATGAATCCTAATGGTGATAAAGGAATTATCTATTGTAGTAATTTATGTACAGAAATCGCTCAAAATATGTCAGCTATTTCATTAACTTCGCAAGAAATAGTTAAAGTGGACGGTGAAGAGATTG